>JBMTZJ010000025.1:0-14256 GCA_049455515.1 Steroidobacteraceae bacterium | reverse complement strand
GCGAGCAACCTCGCCATGCGCTCGCGCGTTTCGTCCGTCACCCAGCCCTCGGCCATCAAGGACTCGAGCGATTCGGGCGGCGAGTCGAAGAGGCGTCGCAGATCGGCGCGCACCAGGCTCCGCGTTCGGGCGTAGGTTTTGGGTGGTAGCGCGATCAACTCCTCGGCGAGCGCCAGCGCTCTCGGGACGATCTGATCGGCAGCGACCACCTCATCGACGAGTCCCGCCTCGAGCGCCTCGTCGCTGCGCAACATCACGCCTCGAGGCAGCAGCGCTGCGGCACGGCGGGTGCCGACGAGCCGCTCGTACACGCGGTAAATGAGCTCGCCCGGATAGAGCCCGACCTGCACTTCGTTGAGCCCGATCCGAAAATCTCCAGCCGCCATGATGCGGTAGTCGCAGAGCACCGCAATCACTGCACCGCCTGCAGGGCTATGGCCGGTGATGGCCGCGATCACGGGCAGCGTCGAGTCGACGAGCCGCCGTTGCAGCGCGGCGAAGGCGAGCACGAGACCTTTCGCAGAGCCCTCTCCACCCGTGACTTCGCGGACGTCGAGTCCCGCGCAAAAAAGACCCGGCGATCCCGAGATGACGAGCGCGCGTGGCGCCGAAGCGGCCTGCTTCGGGTCTGCCGCAGCGGCTGTGGCCTCCATTATTTTTTGATCGAGCGACTCGATGAGCGCACGGCTCAGCGCATTGACGGGAGGACGCGCCAGACGAAGTTCGCGTACACGTCCGTGATCTTTGATCTCAATCATGCTCATCCTCCGAATGACCCGCGGCGTTCTCGACCTCGAGCAGCTCACGCAGGACCGCCGTCGCAAAACTGCCCGGGCGCAACCGAAAACTCAAGCGCGCCGTGCGCGAAGGCTCGAGCCATTCCAAGTGAAGATCGCGTACGGCGACCCGCAACGGTCGACGGGCGGACTCGATACCGGCCTCCGTCAACGGCGTCACGAACTGCGGAAAACCTGCGAGCACTCGGGCCTCGAGCTCGGCCACCTCTCCGGTGATGCCGCTCTCGCCCGCGCCGAAAAGCGGGCCTGAGGGATGGATATCGAGCAGCGCCAAACGCGAACGAATCGTCTCATCGACCGCCTCGACGACGAACGTCGAGTTACGACCGTCGAGGTTCGCGCGCTCGCCGACGTGAAGCTCGGTCCAGCTTCCGGCCCGTACCCGCTCGGCGAGCACAGCATTGAAGAGCAACGCCCGCATCGCCGACCAGAGTAGCCCCGCGCTGCCACGGCGATGGCCCTCTTCGCGAACTTGCAGGTTCGATAAATCACGCCCGAAACGCTGCGGACCAAAATAATTCGGAACGCCCGTCCGGGCGATGTCATTGACGCGGCGCTCGAGCAGCGCCACATCGCCCTCGAAGTCGCGCAGCACGAGATGGAACGTGTTACCGGCGAGCGCACCCCGCGGCAGCTTTCGGTTGTGCACGTGCGCCTCGAGTACTTCGTAGCCCTCGCCCTGCACCCCGACCCAATCCGCCGGCGAGCGCGTTTCACCCGAACGACTACGCGCCGGGACCGTGAACCACTGCGTCGTGACGGCATGCCGATCTTTGAGGCCGGCGTAACCCACATCGAAATCGCGAACTCCCAAGCGCTTGGCGAGCTCGCGCGCCACCCAACCGGTATTCGCATTGCGCTTGCGGATGCGCAGCAGAAGATGCGGGCCCTGCCCTGCGGCCTCGAAGCCGAGATCCTCGTTGACCTCGAAATCTTCGGGCTGCACACGAATGCGCGCACGGCCCGCAACGGGCTCGACCGCGCGCGGTGGCGCGAGCGCAAGACGTTCGACCGAAATCACGCGCGAGCGATCAGGACGACCGCTTCGGCAGCGAGCCCTTCGCGGCGACCGAGATACCCCATCTTTTCGGTGGTGGTCGCCTTGAGATTGACGTCCTCGACGACGACGCCGAGCAGCGTGGCAATCGATCGACGAATGGCATCACGATGCGCCGACAAGCGCGGCGCCTCGCAGAGCAGCGTGAGATCAGCGTTCACGATCGAATAGCCTCGCTCGCGCAACAACCCGACGGCATGCGTGACGAAACGGCCACTCGCGGCACCGCGCCATTGCGGATCGCTGTCCGGAAAATGTTGGCCGATATCGCCAAGACCCGCGGCGCCGAGCAAGGCATCGCAGAGCGCGTGCAGCAGCACGTCGCCATCGGAGTGCGCGATCACGCCCTGCGAGTGCGGCACGCGTACGCCGCCGAGCATCACGTGATCGCCCGGCCCGAAGGCATGCACATCAAAACCTGATCCCACACGCATCATGCGGCTCCTTTCGACGAGCGGACGTCGGCGTCGGTCCGCGTACGCAGTATGCCCTCGGCGAGCGCGAAGTCGGTCATCGTCGTGACTTTGAGATTGGTGGACTCCCCGACGATCAGACGCGGGCTCGCGCCGATCCACTCCATCGCTTGCGCTTCGTCCGTCGGCACTCGCCCCGCCGCGGCCGCTGCACGCAAGGCCGACAGCAACGCACCGAGTCGGAACATCTGCGGCGTCAGCGCTCGCCAGAGCCCTTCTCGCGAGATCGTCTCGGCGCTGACGACGCCCGCGCCCTGCGCGCCGCCGCGTTTCAAAGTATCGGCGAGCGGTAATGCGAGGAGTCCGCCAGCCAAGGCCGACGCTGCGGTCGAGTCGTCCCGCGCCACACCCTGCCGCAGCGCAGCGATCTCCGACGCCGTGACGCAGGGCCGTGCCGCATCGTGCACGAGCACCCAGTCCGCGTCGCTCGCACCGCTCGCACGCAGGGCTTCGAGCGCACCGCGCACCGAGTCGCTGCGTTCGGTGCCGCCCGGCGCCTCGATCACCGCGCACGCGAGTCGCGCGCGCACCGCAGGCCAGTGCGCATCGCCCGCCGCGAGCGCGATCACGAGCCCGCGACACGCGGCATCGGTGGCAAAGGGATGCAGTGCCCACTCGATGAGCGTGCGACCCGCGATGGGCAAATATTGTTTGGGGAGATCGGCGCCGAGGCGCTGGCCCCGCCCGGCCGCCGGCATGACGAGCCAGTACTGCGGGTCGCTCAAGACAAGAGACTCAGCGCTGCGCCGTGCGCGTGGTCGGCGTCTCGCGCGATTCGGCGGGCGCCGAGACGACCTTGGGCACGACCTGATAGAACGATTCGCCCGTCGCGATCATGCCGAGTTCGCTGCGCGCACGTTCTTCGATGGCAGTGAGGCCGCTCTTGAGGTCGGCGACCTCGGCCGCAAGTTGTTCGTTGCGGCGGCGCAGTTCGGCGTTGGTGTCGGTTTGTTGATCGACGGCCTGACGCAGTCGGTAGGCCTCGCGGACGCCGTCGTCGGACAACCAGATGCGGTACTGGAGCAGTACCGTCAGGCAAACCAACACGCCGGCGAACCATTTCGTCATTGGCGACGAATGGTAATCCCGCGTTGACACAAAAGAAACCCCTTCTCGTTCAGATCTTTACCGGGAAAGCCTCACGCCCCGCATAACGCACCTTGCCGCCCACCTGCTCTTCGATGCGCAGCAGCTGGTTGTACTTGGCAATTCGGTCGGAGCGGGACATCGAACCGGTTTTGATCTGTGTGGCCGACGTCGCCACCGCAATGTCGGCGATGGTCGTGTCCTCGGTTTCGCCCGAACGATGCGAAATCACCGCGGAATATCCGGCGCCCGTCGCCATGGCGATCGCTTCGAGCGTCTCGGTCAGCGTACCGATCTGGTTGACCTTGATGAGAATCGAGTTGGCGATCCCCTTACGGATGCCCTCGGCCAAAATCTTGGTGTTGGTGACGAAGAGATCGTCCCCCACGAGCTGGCAGCGCTTACCGAGCGCGCGCGTGAGACCCGCCCAGCCGGCCCAATCGCCCTCGGCCATGCCATCCTCGATGGTGATGATCGGATACCGATCGACGAGCTTGGCGAGATACTGCGCAAACTGCGCCGCCGAGAACGCTCGACCTTCGCCGTGCAAGTCGTAGCGCCCGTTCTTGAAGAACTCCGAGCTCGCGACGTCGAGACCGAGATAGATCTCGCGACCCGGCTTGTAGCCCGCCTTTTCGATGGCCTGCAGCATGAGCTTCAGCGCCGCCTCGTTCGAGGCGAGATCGGGTGCAAAGCCCCCCTCGTCGCCCACGGCCGTCGTGAGCTTCTTGCCCTTCAGGATGCCCTTCAGGGTGTGGAACACCTCGGCACCCATCTGCAAGGCCTGACTGAAACTCTTCGCCCCGACCGGCAGGATCATGAACTCCTGGATGTCGAGACTGTTGTCGGCATGGGCGCCGCCGTTGATGACGTTCATCATCGGCACCGGCATCACAGGCTTGCGACGACCGGCGAGATAGCGCCAGAGCGGCAGCCCCGCATCCGTCGCCGCCGCGTGGGCGGTCGCCAGCGACACGGCGAGCAAGGCGTTGGCGCCGAGTCGCGCCTTGTTCTCCGTCCCGTCGAGCGCGATGAGCCGCGCGTCGATGTCCTGCTGATCTCGCGCGTCACGCTTCACGAGCGCCTTGCGGATCGGACCGTTGACGTTGCGTACCGCCTTGAGCACCCCCTTGCCGAGATAGCGTCGCTTATCGCCGTCACGAAGCTCAACCGCTTCGCGCGTTCCGGTCGACGCACCCGAGGGCACCGCAGCGCGACCCATCATGCCGCTCGAGAGGATGACATCCGCTTCGACCGTGGGGTTGCCGCGCGAGTCGATGACTTCGCGTGCGTGAATTTCTTTGATTCGACTCATACTCGATCTTCCTCGAAGGGATGTTTCTTGACAGCGCGATCGAGCTCGACGAGCGTCGACAGCAAAGATTCCATGTGGGGCAACGGCCAGGCATTAGGCCCGTCCGAGAGCGCCTTGGCAGGATCGGGATGCGTCTCCATGAAGAGTCCCGCGACACCCGCTGCGACCGCCGCCCGCGCGAGCACGGGTACGAACTCACGCTGACCGCCCGAGGCATTGCCTTGCCCGCCCGGCAACTGGACCGAGTGCGTCGCATCGAAAACGACCGGACAGCCGGTCTTGCGCAGAATGGCGAGCGAGCGCATGTCGGAGACGAGGTTGTTGTAGCCGAAGCTGAAACCCCGCTCGCACACCATGATGTGCTCGTTACCCGTCGAGCGCGCCTTGTCGACGACGTTCTGCATTTCCCAGGGCGAGAGGAACTGCCCTTTCTTGATGTTCACGGGTTTGCCTTGCGAGGCCACCGCGACGATGAAGTTGGTTTGTCTACAAAGAAAAGCCGGCGTCTGCAATACGTCGACCACGGCCGCGACCTCGCCGAGCGGTGTGTCTTCGTGTACGTCCGTCAGCACCGGCAGCTTGAATTTCGTGCGGATACCCTCGAGCACTTTGAGACCCGCCTCGAGCCCGGGACCCCGAAAACTCGATCGCGACGAACGGTTCGCCTTGTCGAACGAAGCCTTGAACACGTACGGCACACCAAGGCGCGTGGTGATCTCGCGCATGCGGCCGGCCACTTCTTCGCAGAGCGCCGCGCTTTCGATGACGCAGGGCCCCGCAATCAAAAAAAACGGCGATCGGGCACCGACCTCGTATTGCGCGAGCTTCATGATTTGCGTCCTGCGTGCTGCTTACGTGCCGCGGCGATGAAGCCGGTGAAGAGCGGATGACCGTCGCGCGGGTTGGAGGTGAACTCCGGATGGAACTGCGTCGCGACGAACCACGGATGATCGGCGAGCTCGACGATTTCGACGAGTTCGTCCGGGGACATCCCCGAGAACGAGAGACCCGCTGAACGATACCGATCGAGATACGTATTGTTGAACTCATACCGATGACGATGGCGCTCGCGAATCACGGACTTGCCGTAGATCGCACGAGCCCGCGACCCTTCGGAGAGTTTCACGTCCTGACCACCGAGACGCATCGTGCCGCCGAGGTTCGATTTGTCGGTCCGCGACTGCGCGCCGCGCATCGCGTCTTGCCACTCGGTGATGAGCGCGATCACCGGATGCGGCGTCTCGCGATTGAATTCCGTGCTGTTGGCGCCGGTGAGCCCAAGTACGTGACGGCCATATTCGATGACCGCGATCTGCATGCCGAGACAAATGCCGAGGTACGGCCGTTTGTGCTCGCGCGCGAAACGCACCGCGGCAATCTTGCCCTCGACCCCGCGCTCGCCGAAGCCACCCGGCACCAAAATCGCGTCCATCTTCTCGAGCGCGCCCGTGCCCTGCTCTTCGATGTCCGTCGACTCGATGAAATGGATGTTCACCCGCGTGCGGTTCTGCACACCGGCGTGGGTGAGCGCCTCGTTGAGCGAGATGTACGAGTCGCGGTTCTGCACGTACTTGCCGACCATCGCGATGTCGACCTCGGTTTCCGGATTCGCCTTGGTGTCGACCACGCGCTGCCAAGAGGACAAATCGGCGGGCTTCGCCTGCGATTCGAGTCGGAGTTTCTCGACCACGATATCGTCGAGCCCCTGCTCGTGCAGCAGGAGCGGGATTTCATAGATATCTCGTGCATCGACTGCAGAAATGACCGCCCGGTGCTCGACGTTGGTGAAGAGCGCAATCTTGCGTCGATGCTCGGCGGGCAGCGGATCGCGCGCACGGCAGAGCAGGATGTCGGGCTGGATACCGATGCCGCGTAATTCTTTGACCGAGTGTTGGGTCGGCTTGGTCTTGATCTCGCTGCCGCCGCCCACCACGGGCACCAGCGTGAGATGCATGAAGATCGCCTGGGAACGACCGAGCTCGACACCGATCTGACGAATCGCCTCGAGGAACGGCAGAGATTCGATGTCGCCCACCGTGCCGCCGATCTCGACCATGCACACGTCCGAGTCGCCGGCGCCGAGCATGATGCTGGCCTTGATCTCGTCGGTGATATGCGGGATCACCTGCACCGTGGCGCCGAGGTAATCACCCCGACGCTCCTTGGCGATCACGCGTTCGTAAATTCGGCCGGTGGTGAAGTTGCTATGACGTCCGGTCACCGTGCGTACGAAACGCTCGTAGTGACCGAGGTCGAGATCGGTCTCGGTGCCATCGTCGGTGACGAACACCTCGCCGTGCTGAAACGGGCTCATGGTGCCCGGATCGACGTTGATGTAGGGGTCGAGCTTGACCATCGCGATCTTGAGACCGCGCGCCTCGAGTATGGCCGCCAACGAAGCGGAGGCGATGCCCTTCCCCAACGAGGAAACGACACCGCCCGTGACAAAGACGAAACGAGGCATGGGAACCGCCGCAATAAAGAGCGCCGAGAAGACCCCGGCACGACGGGAAATCAGATTAACAAAAACGGCCTTCCCACACCAGCCGTAAACGCCCTCGCGCACCCTTGTCGTCGACCGATGCGCGGAACGGCGCGGCGATCAGCAGATCCGCGACCGCAACCACTTGCGCCGCACCCGCCTTGCGATCGAAGAGGATCGGCAGCACGGCGCGCTCCCAAGGCGGCAGACTCGCCACGCGCAGTACTTCCTTGAGGGCGCGACGCGGTCCGCCCGATTCGAGAACGACCTTCTCGCCCCCCTCGCGCGCGCCGATCCAGAGCACCTCCGGAAGCGATGCCGCACGCAGTGGTCCATGCGGGTCGGCCACGAGGCACAGTACGCCACGTCCCGCCCCCAGCTCGAATCGACGACTGCGACGCCAGCGCCACGCCTGGCGATCGGGCGATAGCTTCGCGGACGTCGGTACCGTCTCACGTAGCGCGTAAAGCCGACCACGAAAACGACGCACCTCACCGCCCGGCCAGCGCACACTCGGCGTCGCATCGCGACGCGCCGCAGGCAGCTCGCTGCGAATGCGCTCGAGATGCACGGCATCGGGCATGGCAAGCCCTCGACTCTGCAGCCAATGACGCAGCAGATTGCGCTGTCGCGCGGCATCCAGCGTCGCGAGTTTCGTAAGCTCGATGAGTCCGCCCTCGACGCTCACCGTGGCAAGATCTTGCGCGGCAAGCACCTCGAGCAGTTCGCGCGCTTCACCCAGATGCGCGGCACTGCGCGACACCACGCGTGCGGCGGCGGGCCAACGTTCACGCAGCACGGGTAAGACGCGCCGTCGCAGATAGTTTCGATCGAAGCGCTCATCGACATTGCTGTCGTCCTCGCCCCAGCCGATCTCCTGCTCGCGCAAAAAGGCTTCGAGATGAGCCCGCGACTCGTGGAGCAACGGTCGTACGAGTCGACCCGAATGAAATGACATCGTGCGCGGCATCGCCGCGAGCCCCGACACGCCTGCGCCGCGCATCAACTGCAGCAACACCGTCTCGAGCTGATCGTCCTCGTGGTGCGCCGTGAGCAGCCACTCGTCGCGACGTAAAACGTTGGCGAGGGCGTCGTAACGGGCCCGCCGAGCTTCCGCCTCGAGCGATGTACCGCGCGTGCGCGGCACCGTGACACGACGGACGGCAAGCGGAACTTTAAGTTGCCGACAAAGTGCGCGACAGTGAGCCGCCCAAGTATCGGCCTCGGGTCGTAGACCATGATGAACATGGACGGCACGCAGTGATACGTGGCGCCATCGCTTCGAGCGCCGCTGCAACATCGAGAGCCCGACGAGCAACGCGACGGAATCTGCGCCGCCGCTCAGCGCAACGCACCACGCCGAGGGTGGGGTCTCGCCCGCGAGCGACTCGAGCTCATCGGCGAGGCGCTCGAGCAGCGGATCGCGAGGCGCGCTCAGCCTGACCCCTCGGTGAAAGCGCCGAAGCCCGCGAGACGACGAGAACGCTCGGCGAGCAGCGTGTCACGCGGCTTCGCCTGAAGCTCGCGCAGATGACGCAGCACGGCCTCTTTGACCGAAGCCGCCATCACCGCCGGATTGCGATGCGCACCCCCGAGCGGCTCCGCGATCACTTCGTCGACGAGCCCGAGTTTTTGTAGTCGATCGGCCGTCAGACCCATGGCCTCGGCTGCCACTTCTTTCTTGTCTGCGCTCTTCCAAAGAATGGAGGCACACCCCTCGGGCGAGATCACCGAGTAGGTACTGAACTGCAGCATCAGCAAACGATCGCACACGCCGATCGCGAGCGCGCCGCCCGAGCCGCCCTCGCCGATGACGACGCTCAACACGGGCACGCGAAGCTTGGCCATCTCGATGAGATTGCGCGCGATCGCCTCGCTCTGCCCACGCTCTTCGGACTCAAGCCCCGGATACGCACCCGGCGTATCGATGAAGGTGATGATCGGCAAGCCGAAGCGATCGGCCATGTGCATCAGACGCAGCGCCTTGCGATACCCCTCGGGCTTCGGCATGCCGTAATTGCGGCGAACACGCTCTTTGGTGTCTCGCCCTTTCTGATGACCGATGACCATCACCGACTCACCCTCGAGCCGCGCGAGCCCGCCGATGAGTGCCTGATCATCGCCATACAAACGATCGCCGTGCAGCTCCTCGAAGCCGGTGAAGGCCTGCGAGAGATAGTCGATCGTGTAGGGTCGATACGGATGCCGCGCGAGTTGCGTCACCTGCCACGGCGTCAACTTCGAAAAAATACTCCGCGTGAGTTGATCGCTCTTCGTCTGCAGACGCGCGATCTCCTCCTGCACATTGACGCCCGCGCCGGCGGTCACGCGCCGTAATTCTTCGATCTTCGCCTCGAGCTCGGCGATCGGTTGTTCGAAATCGAGGAAGTTGAGAGCCATCGGGGCGGAGGTTACGGGGGCGACCCCGTGCTTTCAACCGTCAAGGTAACGTCAGCCGTAGGCCGTCGTCGTGGTGCCGGGCGGCGGACCGTAGACGACGCGCACGCCGGTCGGTCCGACGAGCTGTTCGAGTGCCTCGATGAGTTCGGGGCTCGCCCGCACTTTCCATTCCGGTCCAAGCTCGAGTGCCGCACTCGCCTGCTCGCCGGCGTACCGCACGCCGACCGCACACGGCCCTGGACGGTGCGCCGAGAGCGTCTCGGCGAGACGCTGCAACATCAGCCCTTGGTCCGTGCCGTTCGCGCGCGGCCAGACGAGGACGATGCGATGCGCCTGCTGCTCGCGGGCTCGATCGAGCTCGCTGACCTTGCGCGCTGCCATGCGCCACGTATCGCCTTGTTCGTCGAAACGCAGTTGACCCTCGATGAGCACGAGAGAATCTTTGACGATGAGCTCGCGATAGCGCTGCAGCACCTCGTCAAAGAATGTCACCTCCATGCGACCCGTCCGATCGTCGAGCACGATGGAGGTGCGATTCGCACGTTTGCGGATTTCGTGGATGTATCCGGCGATCGAGGCCGTGCGGCCTCCGAAAAATCCGCGCTCGGGTGCACCCTGCGAGGGACGGTCGCTCAACAGATCGGCGATCCGCCCGCTCACGAAACGCGCCAAGTCTTTCTCGTAACGCGTGATCGGGTGCCCCGTGAGATACAAGCCGAGCGTGTCGCGCTCGCCGGCGAGGCGAACGGTCTCGCCCCACTCCGCCTGCGGCGGCACCGCGGCCGCACTCGCCTCGACACCGCTCTCGGAGGGCTGCGCGAGACCAAAGAGATCCACCTGACCAGCTTCGAGCGAGCGCGTCGCCTGCTCACCCATCTGCATCGCCGCAGGCAGTCGCGCCATCTGGGTGGCGCGGTTCACACCGAGCGAGTCGAGACTGCCCGAGCGAATGAGCGCCTCGAACACGCGACGGTTGACGCGGTTGAGATCGAGTCTGCGACACAGGTCTTCGAGACTGCGATACGGGCCATTCGCGTCGCGCTCATCGGTGATCGCTTCGACGGCCGACTGGCCCACGCCCTTGATCGCCCCAAGGCCATAGCGCACCTCGCGCGATCCGGCGACGACGAACGCATACGCCGAGGCGTTCACGTCGGGTGGCAGCACCGTGATGCCCATGCGGTCGCACTCGTCTTTGATGGTGACGACCTTGTCGGTGTGATCCATGTCCGCCGAGAGCACGGCCGCCATGAACGCTTCGGGGTGATGCGCCTTGAGCCAGGCGGTTTGATACGAGAGCAGCGCATACGCCGCCGAGTGCGACTTGTTGAAGCCGTACCCGGCAAACTTCTCCATCAAATCGAAGATGTGCGCGGCCTGCGACTCCGGTACACCACGCGCGACCGACCCTTCGACGAAGGTGCTGCGCTGCTTCGCCATTTCTTCGGGCTTTTTCTTGCCCATGGCACGACGCAACAGGTCGGCGCCGCCCAAGCTGTAGCCCGCGAGCACCTGCGCGATCTGCATGACCTGTTCCTGATACAGGATCACGCCGTAGGTCGGCTTCAGGATCGGCTCGAGACTCGGGTGCAGGTAGTCGATCGGTCCGTCGATCTTTCCGTGCTTGCGTGCGATGAAGTCATCGACCATGCCCGACTGCAGCGGACCCGGGCGGAAGAGCGCCACGAGCGCGACGATGTCCTCGAACCGATCGGGCTGCAGCCGCCGCACGAGATCTTTCATGCCGCGCGACTCGAGCTGGAAGACCGCCGTCGTCTCGCAATTTTTGAGCAACTGATACGCCGCCGGGTCGTCCATCGGCAGCATCGTGATATCGATCGGCGGCTCGTCCTTGCCGCGCGCGGCATTGATGGTGCGCACCGCGTGCTCGATGATCGTGAGCGTGCGCAGGCCGAGGAAGTCGAACTTCACGAGACCTGCCGCCTCGACGTCGTCCTTGTCGAACTGCGTCACGACGCTTCCGCCGCCCTCTTCACAATAGAGCGGCGCGAAATCTTCGAGCACGGAAGGCGCAATCACGACACCACCGGCGTGCTTGCCGGCATTGCGCGTGAGACCCTCGAGCGACTTGGCGAGATCGATGAGACTGCGGACGTCTTCGTCCTGCTTGTAGAGCTTCTTGAGTTCGGGCTCTTTCTCGAGCGCCGAGTCGAGCGTGATATCGAGCTCGAACGGAATCAGCTTCGCGATGCGATCGACCTGGCCGTAGCCGAAGCCGAGTACGCGACCGACATCGCGTACCACGGCCTTTGCAGCCATGGTGCCGTAGGTGATGATCTGCGAGACGCGCTGACGACCGTACTTCTCGGCGACGTACTCGATCACGCGATCGCGGCCGTCCATGCAGAAGTCGACGTCGAAGTCGGGCATCGACACGCGCTCGGGGTTCAGAAAACGCTCGAACAGCAAATCGTAGGGCAGCGGATCGATATCGGTGATCCCGAGCGAGTACGCGACCAGCGAGCCCGCGCCCGAACCACGACCCGGCCCCACCGGTACGCCGTTGCCACGCGCCCAGCGAATGAAATCCGCGACGATCAAAAAATAACCCGCGAATCCCATTTTGCAGATGACATCGAGCTCGCTCGCGAGCCGCGACTGATAGATTTTTTTGTCGGCCTGCGGAAGACGGGTCAAGCGATCTTTGAGACCGCGCGCCGATTCGCTGCGCAAAAAATCCTCGGTCGTCTGACCCTTGGGCACGGGGTATTCGGGCAATCGGCTCTCGCCGAGTTGCAGCATGAGGCTGCAGCGCCGTGCGATCTGCACCGAGTTTTCGAGCGCCTCCGGCAAGTCGGCGAAGAGCTCCGCCATCTCCTCGGCGCTGCGCAGATACTGCTGCGTCGTGTATCGGCGCGGCCGGCTGGCATCACCGAGCTGCGAGCCCTCGTGAATACACACCCGCGCCTCGTGCGCTTCGAAATCATCCGCAGATAAAAACCGCACATCATTGGTCGCCACGAGCGGCACGCCCTCGGCGAGCGCGAGTTCGACGGTCGCACCGACGAGCGCCTCTTCGCCTTCGCGACCGAGACGACTCACTTCGAGATAGTAGCGATCCCCAAATAAATCGCGCCAGAACGCGAGGCACTTGCGCGCCTCGGCCGTACGGTTCGAAGCGAGCGCGCGACCGACATCGCCCTCGGCGCCACAGGAGAGCGCGATGAGCCCACCGGTCGAGCGCGCATCGAGCCAGGCACGATCGATACGCGGAACGCCACGCTGCTGTCCTTCGAGGTAGGCGCGACTGACGAGTCGCGTGAGATTGAGATAACCCGCCTCGTTCTGACACAAGAACGAAATCCGCGTCGGCGGCACACGCTCGCCCGGCTCCGCCACGAAGAGATCGACACCGATCACGGGCTTCAAACCCTTGGCCATCGCCGCCTTGTAGAACTTCACCATCGCGAACAGATTGTTCTGATCGGTTATGGCCACAGCCGGCATCCCAAGTTCAGCGACGCGCGCGACGAGATCGTCGATGCGCACCACGCTGTCGACCAGCGAGTACTCGGTATGCAGGCGGAGGTGGACGAAGGCGCTCATCGCAACCGTGATCTTACCGGCGCGTAGCTCCTGCGGTGCACGGGAGAGGGTCCGTGGGCATCGAGCGCGGCAAGGTGCGCCTTGACGGGATAGCCCTTGTGGACCGCGAAACCATATTCAGGATACCGCGTATCCAGTTGTTCCATAACGTGATCCCGAACGGTCTTCGCCAAGATCGAGGCCGCGCTGATAGCCGCAACCTTGCTGTCGCCCTTGACGATGGCGACCGCCGTGCGCACCCCGACGAGCCCCTCGATCGAGGGCAGGCGGTTGCCATCCACCTCGAGGTGGATCGGCCGTACGGCGAGTGCCGCGACCGACCGGCGCATCGCGAGTAGCGTCGCCTGCAAAATATTGATCGCATCGATTTCTTCGGGACTCGCAAGCCCTACGCCCCAGGCGATCGCCCGCTCGCGAATGAGCGGCGCCAACGCTTCACGCGCCGAGGACGTCAACGCCTTCGAATCGGCGAGACCTTCGATCGGTCGTTCGGGATCGAGAATGACGGCGGCCGCGACGACCGGCCCGGCGAGCGGTCCGCGCCCGGCTTCATCCACGCCGGCGGTCCAGCCGCCACCCTGCGTCAAAGAATCCGACATGTGCGCATCCGTGATCACCGACTCACCGGTACGGACTCATCGATTGACGAGTTCGAGCACCGACTCGGCCGCAAGCGCCGCGCCACCCTGACGCAACTGGCGATGCACCTCGCCGAAGGCCTCGCGCAGTTCACCGAGACGCTGCGGCTCCTCGAACCATCGCAGCACGGCGGCCCCGAGCGCTTCCGGCGTCGCCGCCTCCTGAAAAAACTCCGGGACGATTTCGCGGCCGACGAGCAGATTCGGTTGTGAAAAATGTCGCACTTTCACGAGCCCGAAGCGACGCAACAAAAACGCCGTGAGCGGCGCAAGCTTGTAGGCGACGACCATGGGTCGCTGCGAGAGCAAGGTCTCGAGCGTCGCCGTTCCGGAGGCCGTCAGCACGACATCCGCTGCGGCGAGCGCAAGCCGCGACTGCCCATCGAGCACGCGGACGGACAGCGCCCCGGCCGCAGTCCCCGCCCCCGCTGCACTACCCGC
>JBMTZJ010000024.1:0-14446 GCA_049455515.1 Steroidobacteraceae bacterium | reverse complement strand
TCCATCGTCGGCTGTCCGATGAGTCGCAGCCGATTCTTTTTGTCGTAGACGTAGATCGTGGCGGAGTGGTCGATGGTGTAGTCGTCGCCGATCGTCGGGACTTTGACGGCGATCGCGTGAAACGCCTTCACGACTTTTTCGAGATCGGCGAGTTCGGGGCGTAGGCCGATGAAGGACTCGTCAAAACTTTTGACGTACGCGCCGAGTCTTTCCGGGGTGTCGCGTTCGGGGTCGACGCTGACGAGCAGCACCTGTACCTCGCGCGCATCGTCGCCCAGGGCGTCCCGGATCTGTCGCAGACGCATGAGGGTCGTGGGGCAGACATCCGGGCAGCGCGTGAACCCAAAGAAAACGAGGACGACCTTGCCTTTGAAGTCGTCGATGCGGCGAAGCTGACCTTCGGTATCCGGAATGCCGAGACCGCGACCATAAGCGAGGTTCGAGACCTCCGTCGCATTGAAGGGTGGCGGCGGCGGCGAGCAGGCGGCGAGAAATAACGCGGCGATGACGGATAGGACGAGCGATTTCGATCGATGTCGAGCCATATCCCGCAAGATCATCGAGCGGTACGAGCTTCGACGTTGAATTCCACCTTGATGTCACCCTCGTTCGCGAATCGTAGCGTCACCGGAAAGCTGGATCCCGCAACGAGAGGCGCGCTGAGTTCCATGAACATCAGATGCAGACCGCCCGGCTGAAGCACGACACGGCCCCCCGCAGGAATGGCGAGCCCCCCTTCGATGGGGCGCATCCGCATGACACCGCCATCCATATTCATGGTGTGAATCTGCACGTCGCGCGCGATGGGCGTCGTTGCCGATACGAGGCGGTCCTCTGTGGCGCCCTGATGCAGGATCGTCATGAAGCCGCCGCCGACGGTTTGACCCGGCGCAGACGCTCGCGCCCAAGGGCGCTCGATGGTGATGGGGCTCGCCGCAAAACTTTGAGCGAGCGAGGCGATCAAGATCAGCACAACGACGGGAAGTTTCATGCGTTACATTATATCGGGCAAAATGCGCTAATGAGTAAAGCCAAACAACTGATCGGGGCACTCGTTTTCTACGGACGTTTTGCGGCGTCGTTTTCGCAGGTGGGATACCTAGCGAGACGCGCATTCTGGCCGACTTTCAAGCCTGACTTTCGCGGGCAGGACTGGCTCGTGACGGGAGGATCGGGCGGACTCGGTCGTCAAATGGTGTGGGCGGCTTTGGCAGGCGGTGCCACCGTCACGGCGGCAGCCCGCTCCGAAGAGAAACTGCGCGCCCTCGCCGCCGAGGCTGTGGCTGCGGGCCTCTCGGGGCTCGAGACCGAGTGCTGTGATTTCACTTCGATCGAAGAGACACATCGCCTCGTCGAGCGCCTCGCGACACGTGGCCGACGGATCGACGTACTGATGAATAACGTCGGCGTCATGAACGATGCGCTCGTGGTGACGCCTGAGGGCTTCGAAGCGTCTTTCGCTTCAAACCTTCTCGCGCACTACGTGCTCACCGAAGGGCTCATCGAGCGCGGCGTACTCGCTGACGGTAGTGCGGTCATCAACATGACCTCGGGCGGAGGCTACAGCGTTCCGCTCTCGACAGCGCTACTCAACGTGACGAACCCGACCCAGTTCAATGGTGTCGTGGCCTATGCCGCGCACAAGCGCGCGCAGATCTCGTTAACGAGTTATTGGCGAGCGAGACACGGCGGCAAAGGACTCACGTTTTACGTTGTACATCCCGGCTGGGCCGATACCGCCGGCGTACAGCGTTCGCTGCCACGGTTTCGTCAATTGTTCCGACCGATCTTGCGCGACGCTCGCTCAGGTGCTGACACGGCGCTCTGGCTTGCCGCCGCGAGGCCTGCGCAGCCCGATCATGAGCTCGTATGGTTCGACCGGAAGATCCGCCCGGCCCACATTTTTGCTCACACGCAGTCGTCCAAAGAAACCGCGAGCGACCTCGCGAACTACTTGGCGAGCATCTCTCGATCGAGCGTGCGTGAGGAGAGGTAGAAAAACCAAGCTGCGGGCAGCATGAAAAGCGCCGTCAAAGACATCGAGTTCTGTAGGCCCTCAGCGTAGACCGTCGAGCAAATGAGCTGATCGTCCGGCGTAAGGAGGGCGACGGCCTTCGGATTGCAGGCGGCTACGCTGAGCGAGTCGGCGACGCCTCTCGCCTCGAGCGCAGCGCTCATGAAGCTGTCGCTCATCAAGCCGACGACCTGCGGACCGAGTCCGTTGCCGACGAGTGCGATGATGAACAACATGATCGCAATCGCTGAGGCACGGGACGAGGCAGGAACGACGCCCTGACCGATGGTGTATTGCGCGCCGAGATAGCCGTAGTGCAGGAGCGCCGCAAGGAGCCAGAGCACGAGCGCTAAATCGAGTCGGTCACCCGGTTGATTGAAAGCCAGGATGTAGAGCGGCGTTGCCAGGGCCATGGTGATCGCCGGCCAGATGGCGACGGCGCGGATCGTTCGTTTGTTGAGTGCATCGATAACATAACCGGCTAATAAAGTGCCGAACGCTCCCGCGACGCTCAGAGGCACGCCGAAGCGTAGCGCGAACTCGCCCGGCGCCATGCCGTGCAATCTTTGCATCATCGGCGCCTGAAAGCTGACGAGTCCGTATCCGACCATGGCGACGAGCGATGCACCCGCCGTCATGTACCAGTAGCTCCGTTTGGTCAGCAACAAGCTAAACGTCGCGGAGATGCCGGTTTTCTCTGAGGCAGTGGTGGAGGCGTCGGCATAACCGCGCGGCGGCTCGCATACGGTGAGCCATACGATAAACGCGAAGATTACGCCGGGTACTCCGAGTGCGATGAAGGCAAAGCGCCAGCCGTAGTCGGTTCCCCAGCCCAGCCATTCGGGGAGTTGCGAAAGACCAAAGATTCCGAGCACCGCTTTGACCGACTCGTCGGACATTTGTCCGAGTGGCCCACCAACCAGATAGGCGAGCGTGTTGCCGAGCATCACTCCGGTCGAAAAGATGGCGAGCGCCTTTGCGCGTGCCGAAGCCCGGTAATAGTCACCAATCAAAGAATTAGAGGGTGGCGTACTCCCAGCTTCGCCGATAGCCACGCCCACACGCGCGATCAGTAGGAACAGGAATCCGGTGGCAAAGCCGCAGAGCGCAGTCATCAGCGACCAGATGGCGATGCAAACGGAGATGATCGTGACGCGGTTATAGCGGTCGGCAGCGAGCGCGATCGGGATACCCATTAGGGCGTAAAAGAGCGCAAACGGCGGTCCTGCCAAAAATCCGAACTCGGTATCGGTGAGCCCGAAGGTGGAGATGACCGGCTGTGCGAGAACGCTCAGTAGCGCGCGATCGATGAAGTTGAGGGTATAGATGGCCGTGAGCGTGATCAGCACGTACCAGCGGTAACGCGCGCTGCCGAAATCCCGTCCTTGGGCGGTGGGGTTGGTCGGGTGACTCACGTCCGCACTATACTGCGAATATGGCCCGAATAATCATCATCGCCCTGATCGTGATCGGCGCGCTGCTGCTCTGGCGGAGCTGGCGCAACCGCAAATAAAAACGGCTGCAACCCGAGAGTTGCAGCCGCTTTTGAGCTTCAATCCGCGAGGGGCCGATCAGCCCCTTTTGGGATTTATTTTTTGGGCTTCTTCGCTTCTTCGATGACTTTCTCGGCCACGTTGCGCGGCACGAGATCGTAGTGCGAGAACTCCATGGTGTACGAGGCGCGACCGCTCGACATGGCACGCAGCTGCCCGATGTAGCCGAACATTTCGGAGAGCGGCACGGTGGCCACGACCGCAATGTTGGTGCCTCGCTCGAGCTGGTCCTGGATCGATCCACGGCGACGGTTGATGTCACCGATGACGTCACCGAGGTAGTCACCCGGGGTGACGACCTCGACCTTCATCACGGGCTCGAGCAGAACAGGGCCGGCCTTCGGAAGCGCTTCACGGAAGCACGCTTTTGCGGCGATTTCGAAGGTGAGCGCGTTCGAGTCGACGTCGTGGTAGCTGCCGTCGAACAGCGTCGCGCGAAAGTCCACGGTCGGGAACTTCGCGAGCACGCCTTCCTCGAGCTGCATCTTGAGTCCCTTCTCGACAGAGGGGACGTATTCGCGGGGAACCGAACCGCCGACCGTCGCGTCGACGAACTCGAAACCTTTACCGCGCTCGAGCGGCTCGAACTTGATCCACACTTCGGCGAACTGACCGGCACCGCCCGTCTGCTTTTTGTGGACGTACTGTTGTTCGATCGGCTTGGTGAAGGCTTCGCGATAAGCCACTTGCGGCTCGCCCATGATGCCTTCGACGTTGAACTCCGTACGCATGCGATCGAGCGTCACGTCGAGGTGCAGCTCGCCCATGCCGCGCAGGATGGTCTGCCCCGTTTCGCGATCGGTCTCGAGTCGCAGCGAGGGATCGGCACGCACCATCTTGCCGAGTGCAGCGCTGAATTTTTCGAGCTCGCCCTTGGACTTCGGCTGCACCGAAACGCTGATCACGGGCTCAGGGAAACGCATGCGCTCGAGCACCACCGGATGCTCGGTATCGCAGAGCGTATCGCCGGTGTCGGTTTCGGCGAGCGAGACCAGGGCGATGATGTCGCCGGCGCGCGCCTCTTCGATGGCGTTGGCTTCTTTGGCGAACATTTCGACCATGCGGCCGATCTTCTCGCGCTTGCCGCGAGTGGTATTGGTGACCGACATGCCCTTGGTGAGTACGCCCGAGTACACGCGAACGAAGGTCAGGGCGCCGTAAGCGTCGTTGATGACCTTGAACGCGAGTGCTGCAAAGGGCTCGTCGTCCGAGCAGGCGCGCTCGCCGATCGGGTTACCGTCGGCATCGACCGTGTTGATCGCAGCGACGTCGGTCGGCGCGGGCAGATAGTCGACGACGGCGTCGAGGACTTGCGTGACACCCTTGTTCTTGTACGACGAGCCGCAGAGCACCGGCGTGAAGGCGCCAGAGACGGTTCCCTTACGCAGACAGGCGATGAGCGTCTCGATCGACGGGTCTTTTTCTTCGAGCAGGTACGCCTCCATGGCGGCGTCATCCATCTCGAGGCAGGTGTCGACGAGCTCTTTGCGGTAGTCGGCAATCTTGCTGAGGATCGCGCGATCGGAGGGCACCGTGACACCGAGTTTGTCGACGATGTCGGCCGTGATCTCGAGTTCGGCGGGCTTCGCATCGCGATCGTCGGAGTCCCAAACCAGCGCCTTCATGCGAACGAGGTCGATCATGCCTTTGAAGTTATCTTCGGAGCCGATCGGGAGTTGCACCGGCAGCGGACGCGCGCCGAGACGCTTTTTGATCATGTCGACGCAGCGCGTGAACGACGCACCACTGCGGTCCATTTTGTTGACGTAGCAAATACGCGGAACGCCGTAGTTGTCGGCGAGACGCCAGTTGGTCTCGGACTGCGGCTCCACGCCCGCCACGCCGTCGAACACGACGACGGCGCCGTCGAGCACGCGCAGCGAGCGGTTCACTTCGATGGTGAAGTCGACGTGCCCCGGGGTGTCGATGACGTTGATCTTCTTCTTACGCCAGAAGGTCGAGACGGCCGCGGACTGAATGGTGATGCCGCGCTTCTGTTCCTGCTCGAGGTAGTCGGTGGTGGTCGAGGACTTGAGGTCCTTCGTGTCGTGCACGTCGACGATGGTGTGCTTGCGCCCCGTGTAATAAAGGATGCGCTCGGTCGTCGTGGTTTTGCCCGCGTCGACGTGGGCGATGATGCCGATGTTGCGGATGTCGGCGAGGGGGGTAGTACGGGGCATGGCAGGTTCCGTCTGTCAGTAAAGGGGGTTCACGGGTAAACTCCGAATTATAGCCGTAAAGGGGCTATTCGATCGATACCTAGGGGGTGGTCGGGCTTCAGGGGGTAAAGGCACTTGGAGAGGGGGCGGGGACTCGGGTTCTGGGGTGCCACGGCGTTGGTCGTCGGCAACATCATTGGTTCGAGCATTTTCATGCTGCCGGCCGTGCTCGCCCCGTTCGGCGCCAATGCCTTGATCGCCTGGGGGGTGAGCATCGCGGGGGCCGCCTGCCTCGCGTTCGTCTATGCGCAGCTCGCGCTACACCTGCCTGCCGGAGCCGGCACCCACGGCCACGTCAAAAACTTGCTCGGTGACGACGCCGCCTGGATCGGTAGTTGGGGTTATTTATTGTCGGTGTGGACGGCGAACGCCGCGATCGCGGTGGCGGGCGTGAGCTACTGCCTCACGCTAATGCCGGGACTCGAGCAGTGGCCGTTCGGGCCCGAGGGGCTCGGTCTGCTCGTGATCGCCTTATTGCTCGGCGCAAATCTTCGTGCGATGGGCGGATCGGTGCAAATCATCTCGACCCTGCTGAAGCTCATGCCGTTCGCGCTCGTCATTGCGCTCGGGTTTGGGTTGTTCATCAATAACGGGAGCGCGGCGTTCGAGGGAATGTCGCGTCAGCCGATCGCTTGGGAGCCTGCGCTCGCTTCCGTCGGAATCGCGCTCTTTGCTCTGCTCGGTCTCGAGAGCGCAGCCGTTCCCGCGCGCGCCGTGCGCGATCCGAACATCGTCGTGCCGCGCGCGACGCTCGTGGGTCTGTTACTCGCCGGATTCGTATCCGTCGCGGCGACCTGCATCGTCGCCTTCATGATGCCTGCAGCGCAAATCGCCCAGTCCTCGGCGCCGATCGCGGATTTCATTGGCCGCTTCATGGGTAGCGGTGCGGGACTGCTCTTGGCGATCTTCGCGGCGATCAGTTGCTTTGGCGCCTTGAACGGCTGGCTACTCGTCGGCGGAGAACTGACGGCGGCGATGGCTTCCACCGGCGGTCTGCCGAATCGGGCTGCAAAGCGAAGCGAGCGCGGCGCACCGATCGTCGGCCTCGTATCTTGCGCTGCAATCTCCGCGATTTTTTTGCTGCTCGCATTTTCGAGGCGCGGTGCAGCGGCATTCGAGTTCGTGGCGCTGTTGTCGACGACGACGTCGCTGGTGTTTTTCGTGATCTGCACGTTTGCGGCGCTCGAGGCGTGGCGTGTCGGACGACTACCGAAAACCCGGGGCACGTTGTTCGCCTGCGTCGGCGCGCTAATTTTTTCGATGGTGGCACTCTACAGCGCCGGCTTGGAATCGGCGGTGTGGGGCGCCGCGTGCATCACCGCAGGTTATGTCTGGCGACGAAGCTCTTTGGCACGTCGAAACGCATCGCGATAGTCCGCTCGCAGAAGCTCCTGGAAGTGGTGCACCCCCGACTCGCGTGTCGGATTGAGTCGGCCGGAAACATACGAGCCACTTTCGAGATTGCGCTGCACGTCTTCGCAAATGCGGATGTCTTCTTGCTGGACGACGTCCGAGAACTCGCGATCATTGGCGAGGGGCGCCTCGCGATAAAAGAAATCGAACTCGACTCGGCAGCGATTGCCCTTTAATGGCAGAACGCGGTTGGTTTGCAGCCGTCCGGGCAAGATGTTGAGCATCGTATTCGGATAGATGAAGTAATAGAGCACTTCACCCGAGCCGTAGGCGTCGGGCGCGCTCTCGAGCGGACTCGACTGCAGTGAGTGCCATGCCGACTGCGTCGTCGTATAACTGCGGTAGTCTAGGATGGCGTTCAGCGTCGGATGGACGTGCGGAACGTGATAGCCCTCGAGATAGTTGTCGACGTACGTCTTCCAATTGCAATCGATGTCGTACGACACGCGCTCATGAAAGCGAAGGGCGGGCAGTGAGTGACCCGCGCGCGCAAGACGCGGCGCTACGCCGTCGAGTACGTCCTCGAGTGAGGCAGGTCCGGGCTCGAGTCGACCGAAGACCAAACCCTCGAACTCGGCGAGCTCAATTTCGGGCAGGCGGATCGCGGTCTCGTCGAACCCCTCGGCGTCGCGCATTTCAGGGGCCGAAAGCAGCTGACCTTCGAGTCCATACGCCCAGGCGTGATATCGGCAACGCAAAAACGTTTTTCCGCCGCCGCGACAAGGCTCGAGAGGGCCTGCGCGGTGTCGGCAGACGGCATGAAACCCGCGCAGTCCCTGCGCGGTGCGCGTGACCGCTACATCGAGTCCACCGAACGATGCCATGAGGATGTCGCCGTCCGTCGACCACTGACTGCGATGTCCGAGGTATTGCCAATGACGCGCAAAGACGGCGCTGCGCTCGATATCGACGATCGGTCCATCGCGATACATCGAGGCAGGCAAGGCGTGGGCACCCGCGGCGGGTTGTGCGGTGAGATCGACGTTGACGAATGCCGCGTCGAGCAGGCTGAGCGTCGGTGTGATCACTGTTGCGACCGTGACGGGTGGTGACCGAGACGCACGAGCTGTCCGGGTCGGTCACGCGTGATCTCGGCATCGCGAATCACGGCGGTCCCGGCGACCCAAGTGCCAAGATAGCCCTGCGAGGTCTGCAGCAGTCGTTTGCCGCCTGCGGGAAGATCACGCACCAGTTGCGGGACCGCGGGTGCGACGCGTAGCGGATCGATGAGATTGAAGTCGGCGCGCATGCCGGGCGCGATCTCGCCCCGATCGCGTAAGCCGAGGTGTCGCGCGTTGCGACGCGTGAGCATCTCGATGACGCGTTCCGGTGCAAGGCGGCCCTCGCTGCGATCCCGTGCCCAGTGACTCAGCATGAACGTGGAGCTACTGGCATCGCAGATGGTGCCGACGTGGGCGCCGGAGTCGGAGAGTCCGTAGAGCGCCCGCGGGTGATCGAGCATCTCGCGTACCGTGGCGAGCGAGCCGTCGTTGTAATTGAAGATCGGAAAATGAATGAGGTTAGCGCCATCGCCCTCGACGAGAAAATCGTAGATCGCCTCGAGCGCGCTACATTTTCTTTGGCGCGCCTGCGCGAGCAGGCTGCGTGAGACAGGCGGCTCATAATCGACGCGGCCTTCGCCTGCAGAATCTTTGTTCATGAGCGGGAACATACGACCCGCGATCATCTCGATACGTGCGAGCATCAGATCGACGAGCGGCGGTATCGCGCTGCCGTCTCCCGCGAGCCGACCAGATTGGCCGCCGAGCACTCGTGCCTTACGAGCCGGATCGCGTAGCGCCGCAGCGCGCTCGGCGAGGGGAAGCGATGCGACCTCGATGTACGCCGGGAAACCCATGAGCGGATGGAATGTGGTGTCGAGCCCGAGGATCACGCCGATTCCGCGAGGGCTCGCTTGTAGCCAGAGCGGCAGCCCGTCTGCGACGGCGGCATCGGTACGCGCGCGGATCGCGCGCCACTGCTCGCCGCCCGGATCGCGTTGTAGCCAAGTCATCGAGAGCGGTTTCCTGCTTTCTTTGGCAAGCAGTTCGACGAGATCGAACTCGGCATCGAAACCTGCAGGGCCGTGCAGCAGGTTGAAGTCGCTCACGAGCTGAACGACGCCATGATTCAGACCGTGGAAAGCGTGCGCGATGCCGGCGAGCTCTGCGGCGGCAGCTTCGGAGGCCGGCGTAGCTTGACCCGCCGTCGTTCGATGATTGTCCGTGCGGCCGGTGGAAAAGCCCGCGGCGCCGGCTTCGAGCGCTTCGCGCAGCAGCGATCGCATCGTCGCGATGTCTGCAGGACTCGCGGCTTCTTGGGCGAGCGCTCGATCGCCCATGACGGCCATCCGCAGTGGGTCGTGCGGTACCTGCACCAGGAAGTCGAGACTGTGCGGCATGCGTTCGAGCGCCGTCATGTACTCGGGAAAACTTTGCCAATCGAAGCTCACCCCTTCGGCGAGTGCGACACCGGGAATATCCTCGACGCCTTCCATCAAAGAAATGAGCCCATCGACGGCGCCCTGTTTGTCCCCGGGTGCGAGCGGCGCAAAACCGACGCCGCAGTTGCCGAAAACTACCGTCGTGACGCCGTGATGAATGCTCGGATTGAAGGTTTCGTCCCAGCTCGCTTGTCCGTCGTAATGCGTATGCAGGTCGACGAATCCGGGCGTGAGCCACGCCCCATCTGCGCGGATGCGCTCGCGCGAGGCGCCCGTGATGCGCCCGATATCCTGAATGCGACCCTGGGCGACGCCGATATCGGCGGTACGCGGTGCGGCACCGGTGCCATCGATGACCGTCGCGCCTTCGATGATGAGGTCGAGCATGGCGTGTTCCTCGAATGTCTTCAGCGCGGGATGCGTAGATCGACGCCGACCGGGCAGTGATCGGCGAGTTTTCGTTCGAGCGCGTCTTGCGCGTCGAAGGTGACTCTCACAAAGGAGTTGGGGACCCGCCACTCGGCGAGTTTGGCACCGAGCACCACGTGATCGATGTAGCTTCGATAATTTTGATCCGGTGCGCAATTCATGAAGCGCTGCCCCTCGGCGACGTTGACGAGATCGGCGCCCGCGGGCTCGCCGTCATCGATCTCGGCCCAAAAATTACGGAGCTGGCCTTGCTCGTTGCGCGCCGCGCCCGTATCGGCGAGCAGGTCGTGATTGAAGTCACCGAGCACGGCGAAGCGACGTCCCGCGGCGGCTTGTTCGTCGATCCAACGCTCGAGAACCGGCACTTGCTGCGCGAGGGTTTGGCAGTCGCGGCGCGGGTCGTCGAGCGGACGTCGCGGGCATCCGGCTTTCAAATGCACGGAGAGCAGCCGGATTTCACGTTTCTCGCCGGGATAGACGATGAGCACCGCGCCGCGCCGAACTCGATCGTCGAGCGATAGATCGACGAAGTCTTCGGCGCATCGGTACGGGACGCCTTTGCGGACGGCGAAACCGGTGTTCTGGACGCCCGCGCGAGAGGAGAAGCAAAAATGATGGTTGCGGAAGACTTTGCGTGCAGCAGCGGGACCGTCGACTTCTTGCAGCGCGACAACATCGGCATCGAGTTGTTTCGCGTAGCGCTCGAGGGCCCGGAAGTCGAGAGAGGAGCGTTCGAGTTCCTGCGCGACGTTGCAGGGAATGGATCTTTTGCGAGGGCCTGGCGAGGCATCGCGGGGAATGCAGGAGTCGGCAAGCTTGCGGAATTCTTCGGGGGCGATGAGCCACTCGAGGTTCCAGGCGGCGATGCGCAGCGTTTGATCTGCCGCGGCGGATACGGGACTTGTCAGAGCCGCGAGTGCGGCGACGAGGGGGAAGATGACGTGGCGCATGGCCCATTCTCTCCAAGGCAGCCCACGATGCGCAAACCACGAACCGTTATCATGTGACTGTGATGAACGACCCCGTCAAAGAAGCGCCCGAGCGGCTGCAAAAAGTGCTGGCCTCGCTCGGCCTCGGATCGCGGCGAACGATCGAAGAGTGGATCCGCGAAGGTCGCGTGAGTATCAACGGCGCGGTCGCCGAACTCGGTGCTCGAGTCGGGCCGTCCGATCGCGTGTTGATCGACGGCAAGCCGATCGACCTGGCCCAACGCGCCCAAACCGACATGCCCGTCGTACTCGGTTATCACAAGCCGGTCGGCGAGATGACGACCCGCAGCGACCCGCAGGGTCGCCCGACCGTCTTCGAGCGTTTGCCTCCGCCGCCCTCGGGGCGATGGATCGTCGTCGGTCGTTTGGATGTGAATACCTCAGGGCTACTTCTCTTTACGACCGACGGTGAGCTCGCGCACCGATTGATGCATCCGTCATCCGAGGTCGAGCGCGAGTATCTCGTTCGAGTTCGATCGCATCCGGACCGCGAGACGCTCGATGTTCTGCGTCGAGGCGTCGAACTCGAGGACGGCTGGGCGCGCTTCGATCGTATCGAGGCCGAGGCGTCCACCGACGGTCACGCGTGGTTTCGTGTGGTGCTACACGAAGGACGAAACCGAGAGGTGCGTCGGCTGTGGAGTGCCGTGGGACATGAAGTGAGTCGTCTCATGCGCATTCGTTATGGTCCTGTCGAGCTGCCACGCGATCTGCGGCCGGGTCAGTCGCGTCTGCTGCCCGCCGAACTCGTCGCCGCGCTCGGACGAGCCGTCGCATGAAATCTTTGCGCCGCGTTCGCCAAGCCTTTTGGGGATTGGTGTTTACCGCGCTGTGGAGACGGATACGCGCGACGGGAGCGATGCCGCCCCCTGCATTCACGGTGTTGATTCGCGGCGGCCGAATCTTTGACGGCACGGGCGCCGCGCCGATCGAGGCGGACATCGGTCTCGTCGGTGATCGTGTTGCCGCGATCGGTGACCTTGCCTGGATGAAAGGCCGTACCGAGATCGATGCCTCAGGTCTCGCCGTAGCGCCGGGGTTCATCAACAGTCTCTCGTGGGCGACCGAGTCCATCATCGAAGATCCTTCTGCCGAGAGTGATCTTCGACAAGGGGTGACGCTGGAGGTGTTCGGCGAGGGCTTGTCGATGGGCCCGCTCAACGCCGAGATGCGGCGAGAACTTCGGCTGCGTCGACGCGACAGTCGTTATCCGCTCGATTGGCAATCGCTCGGCGAATATCTCGAGTTTCTCGAAAAGCGCGGTGTCGTGCCGAATGTCGCCTCGCTCGTGGGCGCGACGACGGTTCGTATTCACGAGCTCGGTCATACCAACCGTGCGCCGACGGCCGCTGAGCTCGTGCGTATGCAGGGACTCGTACGCACGGCGATGACCGAGGGCGCGCTCGGCGTCGGCTCGTCGCTCATTTACGCACCCGCGGCATTTGCAGGTCACGACGAGTTGCGCGCGCTCGCACTCGCGGCGGCCGAGCACGGCGGGGCGTACTACTCGCATCTGCGCAGCGAGTCACGTCATCTGTTGTCTGCAGTCGATGAGTTGATCGATATTGCCCGAGCGACGCGAACACACGCCGAGATCTGGCACTTCAAGGCGGCTGGGCGCGACAACTGGCCGCTACTCGCCGAAGCCATCGAGCGTATCGAGTCGGCTCGCGCCGAGGGGCTGGATGTCGGCGCTAACGTCTATCCCTATCTCGCAGGTGCATCCGGGTTCGATGCCGCGATGCCGCCTTGGGTTCAAGAGGGTGGTCATGCGCGCTGGGTCGAACGGCTACGCGACCCCGTGATCCGCGAGCAGGTCGTCAAAGAAATCGAGGCGATGCGCCCGGAGTGGGAAAGTCTTTACGCCGCCGCGGGCTCCGCTGAAAACGTACAGCTTCTCGGCTTCAGACACGCCAACTTGCAGGAGTACTGCGGGCTCACCCTTGCGGAGGTTGCGAAGAAGCGCGGACGAACGCCCGCCGAGACCATCGTCGATCTCGTGCTCGAGGACGACAGCCGTGTTCATGCCGCTTATTTCATGATGTCGGAGGAGAACCTGCGACGTCTCATCAGTTTGCCGTGGGTCAGCATCTGTTCCGACGAAGAAGCACTCGCGCCGCGTGACGCGTTCTTGCAGCACTCACCGCATCCGCGAGCCTATGGCGCTTTTGCGAGATTTCTCGGGCATTACGTACGCGATGAGGCGCTGATCGATTTGCCTGAGGCCATCAGAAGGCTCACGAGTCTACCGGCCAACAATTTGCGACTGATCGATCGCGGCGTTTTACGCGCCGGCGCTTATGCCGATGTCGTCGTGTTCGATCCAGCGCAAATTCGAGACCTCGCCACCTATGCACGGCCTCATCAATTTGCGGCGGGTATGCGCCACGTCGTGGTCAACGGACAATTGGCGCTGCGAGACGGCGTGCCGACCGGCGCACGCCCGGGGCGCTTCGTGCGCGGACCGGGTGCTCAGCGGAACTTGTCGGGCCTCAATACTTCGACATCGACGACCCACATCACGATGGCGTAGTGCTCGTAGTACTTCTCGCGCAGGCGAGACAGTACGCGTTCGGCGAGCGGTGTATCGCAGACGATTTCGACGCGGATGTTGCTGCTGTGACCCCAATGCGAGGCACGCAGTCCTTTATCGCCCCGACCGCGCGCGTCGCTGATGGTGTAGCCCGCGACGCCCAGTGACTCGATCTCGCGCACGAGATCGCGCTCGAGATTCGACTCTGTGATCACGGTCAATAATTTGCGATGAGCTTCGGCAACACCGGTCATGACGAGGTCCTCAGTAGCCACTCGGCCGCCCGTTGATAGAGCGGGATACCGACGAGGATGTTGAAGGGGAAGGTGAGGGCGAGTGCGGCGGTCAAAGAAAGCGCCGGGTTCGCCTCAGGCACTGCGGAGCGCATGGCGGCCGGTGCAGCGATGTACGAGGCGCTCGCCGCCAGCGTAGCCAGCAGGATCGCACCGCCGACGGACAGCCCCATCAGCAAGGCGAAACCCAGCCCGATCATGGCGAAGAACGGCGGAATGAGTAGCGCGAAGGCGACCATGAAGGGGCCGTGACGGCGGAAGCCGCCGAAATGATCGGCCGCGATCAGGCCCATCTCGAGCAGGAAGACCGCGAGGATGCCTTTGAAGAGGTCAAAGAAGAGTGGCGCCACCGGCTCCAAGCCCTCGGCGCCCGCGGCCCAGCCGATGACGAGGCCGCCCAAAAGCAGCAACACGCTGCGGCCGAGCAGGACTTCGTGGGCGATTTCGCCCCAGGGCGCCCCGGCCCGCAGGCCCCGGGCGAGCAAGATGCCGAGGACGATCGCCGGTATCTCTAAAAGAACGAGCAGCAAGGGGAGGGTCGGCTCGTAGGGGATGCCGGC
>JBMTZJ010000023.1:0-14498 GCA_049455515.1 Steroidobacteraceae bacterium | reverse complement strand
TCCGCGGCCGCTGTCGTCAATGAAATCGCCATGATCTCCTCACCGTGCCGACCGACATTGTAAACGGTCGATCAGGATTGGCCAGCCGCGTCGAGCGCGGCACGTATCGCTTCTTCGACCCGTAACAGCCGCCCGAGTTTCGCGGTGGGCAACTGAAAGCGCTGCGCCCAGTCGCGCGGACCGCCGTCGGTGGGTGCGCCGATCGATCGACCCATCATGTCTACTCGTAACCATTCGAGGATTTGCGATACCCCGGGGCAGGTGGCCGCACGGAACTCGATCGCGGAAATCCGCTGCTGCGCATCGAGGCACAGGAAACAGCGGATTCGCGCGCCCTCACGAAGGCTGCCCGCCTCTCCTGCCTTCCAGCCCGAGCCCGCGGGGGCACCCGGCGCATCGCGCGCGCGCAATATCTCGATCGCATCACGAATGGCCGCGATCGCCGTCACGACATCGGGCTCGGTATTGAAGCGGCCGAAGGCGATACGCAGTGTCGATTGTGCAAGCTCCGTCGCGACACCTTGCGCACGCAAGACGTACGACGGTTCGCCGCTCGCCGAATCACAGGCGGCGCCGCTCGACACCGCGATCGTCGGCAAGGCGTCGATCAAACTCTCGCCTTCGACTCCCTCGATGCTGAGCGAAACGAGTCCGGGCAGTCGATGAACGGGATGATCGTTCCAGCGCAGACCCTCGAGATCGGCGAGCCCGGCACGAAACTGCGCGGCGAGCGCTTCGAGGCGCGGCGCCTCGGTCGCTCGATGCTCGCGTACGCGCGCCGCAGCATGACCGAAGCCGACAATCTGATGCGTGGCGAGCGTACCGGGCCGAAGACCCCGCTCATGCCCACCGCCCCACATGAGCGGCTCGATCCAGGGTCGAACACGCGGCGATACCCAGAGCGCACCGACGCCCTTCGGCCCATAGAGCTTATGCGCCGAGATCGACAGCAGATCGACGCCCAAAGATTCGGCATCGAGACTCAGGCGACCCGCAGTTTGCGCGGCATCGCAATGCACGAACACGTCGCGAGCGCGACAAACTGCGGCGATCGCCGCGATGTCTTGCACGACACCGGTCTCGTTGTTCGCGTGCATGATCGACACGCACTGCGTCTCCGGGCGCAGCGCTGCAGCCACCGCCGCCGGATCGATGCGCCCGTCGCGCTCGGGCGTCAGCCAACTGACCTGCCACCCCCGCTTCTCGAGTTGCCGAACGGGATCGAGCACGGCCTTGTGCTCGGTGCGGGAGGTCACGAGGTGACGTCCGCGATCCGCCCGGCCGCGCGCGAGACCGAGAATGGCGAGGTTGTCGGACTCGGTCGCACCCGAGGTGAACACGATCTCCTCGGCGCGAGCACCGATGAGTGCTGCGACCTCGGCGCGTGCCGCATCGACGGCGGCGGAGGCCGCGCGTCCGTAAGCATGGGTGCTCGATGACGGATTGCCGAGACCGAGTTCGCCTTCGAGCACCTCGGCCATGGCCGATGCGACCGCAGGATCGATCGGCGTGGTCGAGGCGTGATCGAGAAAGATCGGTTTCACGGCTCTGAGTTTCACTGCTCTGGGTTTCCCGGCATCGAATTATTTGATCGCGAGCCGGCCGGACGCCGGCGCCCCTGAATCGCCGTGAAAATGCCCCGCAGGATATTCGCCTCGTTCTGATCGAGCTCGGCACGGTTGATGAAGCGCCGGATCCGCTCCATCAGTCGAGTACCACTCGTCGTCCGATCGCGAAAGCCGACTTGCTCGAGTACGTCTTCGAAGTGCGCGTAGAGACGCTCCATCTCTTCGCCGGTCGCCAGCGGTATCGGACCCGGCGCCGAGACATGCTTCGCCCCGCGCGCGCGATAGATTTCGTACGTGACGAGCTGTACCGCCATGGCGAGATTGAGCGAGGCGTACGCCGGATTCGCCGGGATGCGCAGCAGCAGATGCGCGAGCGAGAGTTCTTCGTTGGTGAGGCCCGTACGCTCGTTGCCGAAGAGCAAGGCGACGGGCCCGCGCAGACTCTCGTTCACGATTCGCTCCGCGCCGTCACGTACGTCGAGCACACGGATATTTTGATCTCGATCACGGGCCGTCGTGGCCACAATGAATCCGCAATCGGCAATGCCGTCTTCGAGTCGATCGAAGACCCGCGCTGTCTCGAGTACGTCGGTCGCCCCTGAGGCCCGAGCGCTCGCCTCGGTGTGCGGAAACTCCTTGGGACGCACGAGCACGAGCTTCTCGAGTCCCATGTTTTTCATGGCGCGCGCGACGGCGCCGATGTTGCCCGGATGGGAGGTCTCGACGAGAACCACTCGTATGTCGGCGGCGGTAACCATGTGCGTGGTATTCTACCGGCCTTTTCCGACGCTCTTTGCCAACATGCAGCCACTTCTCAACATTGCCGTGCGTGCCGCGCGTCGTGCGGCAGATCTCATCGTTCGTAGCCTCAACCGCCTCGATTCCCTCGAGGTGTCGAGCAAAGGGCGCAACGATTACGTCACCGAGGTGGACCGGGCTGCAGAGGCTGAGATCATCGCGACCATTCGTCGCGCCTACCCCGACCACGCCTTCCTTGGCGAAGAGAGCGGACAGATCGGCTCAGGGCCAGTCGAGTGGATCATCGACCCGCTCGATGGCACCACCAATTTCATCCATGGCATGCCGCATTTCTGCGTCTCGATCGGCGCCCGCATCCGCGGACGTATCGACCACGGGGTCGTCTACGATCCGATGCGGCAAGAGATCTTCACCGCCTCGCGCGGCGATGGTGCCCACCTCGAAAATCGTCGCATTCGTGTGAGCGCTCAGCGCGGCCTCGAGGGCGCCCTGATCGGTACGGGCTTTCCGTATCGCGCCAATACCGAATACCTCGATACCTACCTCGCTATGCTCAAAGACGTGATGCTCAACACCGCTGGCGTCCGACGGCCCGGGTCGGCTGCGCTCGATCTCGCGTACGTCGCTGCGGGCCGAACGGATGGTTTCTTTGAAATCGGACTGGGGCCTTGGGATACCGCTGCAGGGTCGCTGCTCGTCGAGGAGGCCGGTGGCCGCATCGGCACACTGTCGGGGGGAGAGTTCAAGCAAGGCGGCAACATCGTCGCGGCCTCACCCAAAGTCTATGAGGCGATGCTCGCCTTGCTCGCACCCCACCTCACGCCGAAGCTGCGTGAGGATTAAGGCACGATCGTCGTAAACAAGTAGACGGCGAAAATCACGAGGTGCACCGTGCCCTGCAGGATGGTCGTCCTGCCGGTGCTGAACGACTGCGTACACACGAGTAGCGACAGAGCCAGCAAGACGATTTCGCGATCGCCGAGTCCAAGATCGAGCGTCCACCCCATCGCGATGGAAATCACGGCCAAAGTCGGGATGGTCAGCCCGATCGACGCGAGAGCCGAACCGAGTGCGAGATTTATGCTGGTCTGCAGCCGATTGGCGCGTGCGGCACGAAATGCAGCGAGGCTTTCGGGTAGGAGCACGATGGCCGCAATGAACACACCCGCCGCCGCGACGGGCGCACCGATGACCACTGCAAGCTCGGTGAGACCCGGCGCCAGGGTCTTTGCGAGCAACACGACGGCCACCAGCGCGATCACGAGCAGGACGAACGTCCAACCGAGCGGTGCACGCTCGACATGCTCCACCGGCGGCCCACTCGCTGCCAAAGCTTCGTTCTCAGCCAAGATTTTCTCGTGGATCTCGTCGAGGAAATAATCCCGATGGCGAATCGTCTGTACGAACACGAACGCGCCATAGAGTACGAGCGACACGAATCCGACAAAGGCCAATTGGGGGTTCGAGTACGCGCCGCCCGACGCCGATATCGTGAAATTGGGAAGCACCAACGTGAGCACGGCCAGCGCACTCAAGGTGGCGAGCGCCGCACTCACACCACGCCGAGTGAAGGTCTGCTCGCCGTGCTGCCACGCGCCGGCGAGCATGCACAGCCCCACCATACCGGTGATGATGATCATCACGGCGGCAAACACGGTATCGCGAACGATCGTCGACACCGGCGTCTCGGTGCTCAGCATGAGGGAGATGATGAGCGCCACTTCGATGATCGTGACGGCGACCGCTAGCACCAGCGTACCGTAGGGCTCGCCGACGCGCTCCGCGATGACTTCCGCGTGATAGACCGCTGCGAGCACCGTTGCTACCAACGCAATGACAACGAGTACGAGCTCTGGCGTCTTATCAACCCATGTATCGTAGACGCCGAGCGATAGCGCCAACACGGGCACCCAGGTTTGCCACCGCTTCAAAGTATCGAGTTTCATGGGGCCAGCGCCTCCCGCACCCCGACCGACGACACTATTCCCCTGCCCCTTTTCGCTCGAGCGCGTCGACAACGGCAGTTGTCACCATATCCGCGCCGACGCTGACCACGGTACGCGTCATGTCGAGCAGGCGGTCTGCACCGAGGATGATACCGATTCCTTCCGGCGGAATACCGAAGGTGATGAGAAGCCCTGCGATGATGGGCAACGACCCACCGGGAATACCCGCGGCCGCGACCGCGCCGAGCACGGCGAGCAACAGCAGAGTGAGCTGCTCTCCGAAGCCCAAAGAAATACCGAAGACTTGGGCGACGAATAAGACGACACAACCCTCGTACAGCGCGGTACCCGCCATGTTCATGGTGGTGCCGAGCGGCAATACGAACCCGGCCGTCGTAGGCTTGATCCCGAGATCGTTACGGGCCGAGGCAAGCGCCGCGGGCAGCGTTGCGCTACTCGAGCTCGTCGAAAATGCTGTGATCAGTACGGGGCGGATCGTGCGCCAAAATTCCATTGGCCCGTAGCGCGAAAAGAGTTTGAGCCAGAGCGACATCGTGCCGAACAGATGCAGCAGCATCACGACCAGGCAGCCGATCACGAACACGCCGAGCGCGATGAGAATGTCCCAGCCGATTTTGACGACGACGCTGTAAATCATCGCCGGCACGGCGATGGGCGCGAGCTTCAGCGCGAAGCGAACGATGCCGGTCATGAGCTCGGTGACGAGCTCGAGCCCCGACTGCAATTGCTCGCGACGTCTCGCCTGCATTTGCAGGGCTGCCGCACCGAGCAGAATGGCGAACAGGATAAGCGGCAACACTTCACCGAGCATCGCGCGATCGTGGCCGGTGATGGCCCCGAGCAAATTACGCGGCATGAACATGTCGACGACGGTCTGGAAGCTCATGTCGGGCTGCGACGCCTGCTTCTCGATGAGCTTGCCCGAGGCGGTACCGTACTCTTCGATCAGACGCCCCTTGGTCTCGGCGTCGACCGCGCCGCCCGGCTGCACGACGTTCATCATGACCAGGCCGAGCACGCAGGCGATCGACATGTTCATGAAAAAGAGCGTGAAGGTCCGTGCCGAAAGCGGCCCTAAGCGCGTGAGCTCTCCGAGTTGAGTCACGCCGGCTGCGAGCGACGCAAACACCAAGGGCATCACCACGAAAAACAGCAAGCGCAGGAAGATCTGACCGATCGGGTCGAAGACCTGCGTCGAGACACTGCGCGCCCCTTCGAGCAGCGTCGGGAAAGGCCCGCCCAGAACCAGCGTCAGCGCGCCTGCCGCGGCCCCGATGACGAGGCCGAGCAGGATGCGATTGGCGAGCTTGGTATCCGTCTCAGCCATGCGATCGCGTACCGATCAGGTACGCGGATTCGCGAGCGGACTCTTCCGATACCCGTACAGGAAGTAGATCACGAGACCCGCGATTGACCAGTACAGGAACGTGAGCTGCGTCGAAGGCGGCAACGAGAAGAACAGGAAACCGCAACCGAGTAGCGACATCGGGCCGACGATCCACACTGCCGGCGTCTTGAAGGGGCGCGGACGATTGGGTTCGCGTACGCGCAAGACGAGCACGCCCACGGACACGGCGAGGAACGCGAAGAGCGTTCCGCTGTTGGCGATATCTGCGAGTACGCCCACCGGGAAGAACGAGGCGAAGATCGTAACGGCGACACCCGTAATGAGCGTGACGACGTACGGCGTGTTGTACTTCGGGTGAATCTTCGTGAGCGTGTCGGCGGCCGGCAACAGGCCGTCACGCGCCATGACGAAGAAGATGCGCGTCTGACCGAAGAGCATCATGAGAATGACCGACGGCAGCGCGAGGAAGGCCGCCAGACCGATCAACTGTGAAATCTTGTCCCAACCGAGCAGATCGAGCACGAACGCGAGCGGCTCGCCGCTGCACGCAAGGGCTTGGGCGTTCTCGGGGAGCGCGCAGATCGTCGCGAACTCCGGGCTACCGGGTGGCACGGCGCGGCCCATGGCATCGACCACCGGTTGCGCGCCCACCGACCCGACCACACCCGCAGACACGAGCAGGTAGAAAATCGTGCAGATCGCGAGACTACCGATGAGGCCGATCGGGATATTGCGCTGAGGGTTAGTGGTTTCTTCGGCGGCCGTCGAGACCGCATCGAAGCCTACGTACGCGAAGAAGATGGAGGCTGCAGCACCGGCGATACCGAGACCTGTCGCATCCCAAAATCCATTCGGTGCGAAGGGCTGGAAGTTGTCGCCGTTGATGACCGGCAACGCGAGCATCACGAATATGCTGAGCGCCGTCACCTTGATGACGACGAGAAACGCATTGACGGTCGCGCTCTCGCGCGTGCCGATGACGAGCAACGACGTCACGAGCAGCGCAATGGCCGCCGCGGGAACGTTCATGATGCCGCCCGCGTAAGGGCCCTTGGTGAAGGCGTCGGGTATTTCGATGCCCACGCTACGTTCCATGAGCCCCACAAAATAATTGGACCACCCCACAGACACCGCGCTTGCGGCGACGGCGTACTCGAGCACGAGCGCCCAACCGACGACCCAGGCGATCGCTTCGCCCATGACGGCGTAAGAGTAGGTATAGGCAGAACCGGATACGGGCACCATCGAGGCGAGTTCTGCGTAGCACAACGCGGCGACTGCGCAGACGAAGCCCGCGATGACGAAGGCGAGCATCATGCCGGGACCGGCCTTTTGGGCGGCCTCTGCGGTGAGCACGAATATGCCGGTGCCGATGATGGCACCAACGCCCATCATGGTGAGCTGAAACGCACCCAGGGAGCGCTTCAGACTTTTGCGCTCTGCGTTGGCCAGGATGTCGTCGAGCGGTTTGATTCGCCAGTTCATGAGCAGTCCCCCTCAGGCCATGTCGCCCGATTTTGATTCGCCCGATTGTAGGGGGGTGAGCCGCCCCACCGCTACTGCCCCGTCAGGGCAGATCGTCGATGGCGAGCTTCTTGCGGGTCGGGAACAGGCTTTCGGCCGTCATACCGCAGTCGAGGGCGACCGACGCGGCGATGTAAATCGAGGAGTAAGTGCCAATGAGGATTCCCACGATCAGCGCGGCGGAGAACGGCTGCAGGACCGGGCCTCCGAGCAGCAGCAGTACCACCACCACGATCAGCGTTGTGCCCGAAGTCATGATGGTACGGGAGAGGGTCTGATTGACCGACTGGTTCAGGACCTCGTCCGGCGCAAGGCGCTTGTTGGACTCGAAACGCTCACGAATGCGATCGAACACCACTACGGTGTCGTTGAGCGAGTAGCCGATCACGGCCAGAAGCGCTGCGATCACTGAAAGGTCGAAGACGATCCCCGTGACGGCAAAGAATCCGAGAACGATGATCGGATCGTGGATGGCCGCAAAAATCGCACCCGCCGAGAGCTGCCACGCATGAAAGCGGATGAACACATAGATGAAGATGAGGACCAGCGTGGAAATCAAGGCGACGACGGCAGAGTTGCGCAGCTCGGCCCCCACCTGTGGACCCACCACCTCGAGTCGACTCACCGACACGTTCGGATCAGCGGCCTTCAGTACGCTCTCGATCTCGTTCCGGACTTGATCGCTCGAGCGACCCTCGGGCGGCGGAAGACGGATTGCGACGTCACGTGAAGAACCGAAATTCTGCACCTGCACGTCTTTGAACCCTGCGCGCTCGAGTCCCGCGCGGAGGGCATCGGGCTTCGCTTCGACGGTGAATTTGGCTTCGACGGTGATACCACCCGTGAAGTCGACGCCAAGATTGAGGCCTTTGGTCAGCAAGGCAGCAATAGAAAGAACGAACAATGCCGCGGAGACAACGTACCAAACCTTCCGCATGCGCATGAAATCGATGCGGGAGGTGGTCTTGAAGAAATTCATGGTCGAGTGCTCCTCAGGACGGCGGATCAGATCAGCAGTTTTTCGGGTCGACGCGCACCACCGTACATCAGGGTGAGCAGCGCCCGACTGCCGAGCAGCGACGTGAACATGGAGGTGAGAATCCCGAGCGAGAGCACCACCGCGAAACCGCGAATGGGGCCCGTACCGAAAGCCCAAAGAACGATACCGGCGATCAGCGTCGTGATGTTGGAGTCCGCGATGGCAGAGAAGGCTTTCTCGAAACCCTTCGAGATCGCGGTCTGCGGTGTCACGCCGTTACGCAATTCTTCGCGGATACGTTCATAGATGAGTACGTTCGCATCCACCGCCATGCCGACCGTGAGCACGATACCGGCGATACCCGGCAACGACAGCGCCGCCTTGAACATCGTGAGCAGCGCCGCGAGCAACACCACGTTCGTGAGCAACACGATGTTGGCGACGAGACCGAAGACCCTGTAGTAGGCGATCATGAACACGAAGAGCAAGGCCATGCCGAGTACGAGCGCCGTGACGCCCTTCTCGATGTTTTCTTTGCCGAGACCCGGACCCACGACACGCTCTTCGATGACGAAGATCGGTGCAGCGAGCGCACCGGCGCGCAGCAACAGCGCGAGTTCGCGCGCTTCATTGACGCCGAGTCCGGTGATCTGGAAGCTGTTCGAGAAGACGCCCTGAATGGTCGCCTGGTTGATGACCTTCTCTTCTTTGATGTCGCGCTGAACTTTTTGCCCACCAACATCCACGTCTTCTCGACGCTGCTCGATGAACACCACGGCCATCGGCTTGCCGAGGTTGGTGCGCGTCGTACGCAGCATCTCCTCGCCGCCCGCCGCATCGAGTTTTACGGAGACGCCAGGGCCCTGGTCGGTGGCTGCTGTGGTCGCATCGACGAGTTGGTCGCCCGTGACGATGATGTCGCGCTTCAGTAGAACTGGCTGACCCTCACGCGACTCATAAAGCTTTGAGCCAAACGGTGCGCGGCCCCGCTGCACGGCTTCTGACACGCTGTTTTGAATATCGACGAGCCGGAACTCGAGTGTCGCCACCTTGCCGAGAATATCTTTGACTTCGGCCGAGTTCTGAACACCCGGCAACTGCACGGCGATACGATCGATGCCCTGGCGCTGCACGACGGGCTCGGACACACCGAGCTCGTTCACACGATTACGGATCGTGGTGAGATTCTGCGAAATGGCGTAATCCTGGCGCTCCTTGATCTGCGCGTCGGTGAGGAGCACCTGAAGCACGGGACCCGAGGCGCCCGAGATCGACGATACGGTGAGATCAGGCAGCACACGACGAACGGCAGCACGGGCCGCATCGTCATTGGCGCCTTCCGGCAACAACACGCGAATGCCATTCGGCTTCGTCGTCCCGTCAGCGACCTGCACAACGTCGACGAAGGCGACGTTGTCCTGCCCGAGGGCGCGCCGAAGGTCTTGCTCGTACACCTCGAGCAGCTGCGCAACGGCGCCGTCGACATCGACCTGATAAAGCAAGTAGAGACCGCCGCGTAGGTCGAGGCCGAGCGGCATGGGGCGCAGTCCGATACCGCGCAACCAGTCGGGTGCGCGCGAAGCAAAAGACAACGCCGTCACGTAGTCTCGCGCAAAGTTTTCGTTGACGACGTCGCGCGCCTTCAGCTGCTCGGGGACGGCGTCAAAGTGCAGCATGAGTCGACCTTGATCGACGTAACTACGCGAGAACGCGACGCCTTTGCTCCGCAGCAGCTCTTCCACTTCGCGCTGACCGCTCGCCTCGACCGCACTGCGATCTTTGCGCGCGACTTGCAACGCGGCGTCCTCGCCGAACACGTTCGGCAGTGCGAACACTGCCGCCACCACGAGAACGATCGCGACGAGCGCGTACTTCCAGCGAGCGAACTCGAGCATGGATCAGCCCTTGAGCGTGCCCTTCGGCACGAGCGAGCTGACCTGGAACTTCTGAACCTTGATGCGAACGCCTTCGGCGATCTCGAGCGTCACGAAACCGTCTTGCACCTCGGTCACCTTGCCGACGATGCCGCCGGCCGTCACCACCTCGTCACCCGAGGCGAGCTTGCCGAGCATGGCCGCGTGCTCCTTGGCCTTCTTTTGCTGGGGCCGGATGAGCAAAAAATAAAAAATGACGATGAACAGCACCATCATCAGCAATGGCGCGAGTTGTCCGCCGGGGGCGGCACCGCCGGCCTGGGCATAGGCCTCGGGGATCAGTCCGTTCATGGGATCGGGTCCTCGGGTAGTGGGTCGGGCAGAAAAAGGCCGCGAATTATGCCACAGCCCTTCGGCGGGCCAAGAAATCGTCCGCGAAAGCCTGCAGCCGGCCTGCTTCGATGGCCTCTCGAAGCTGTCGCATCAAATCGAGATAGAAATGCAGGTTGTGGATGGTGTTCAGCCGTGATCCGAGGATCTCATTGCAGCGGTCGAGGTGGCGGAGGTAGGCCCGGGAATAGTTGCGGCAGGTGTAGCAGCTGCAGGTCGGGTCGATCGGCTGCGGATCTCGCTGGTGCGCCGCATTACGGATATTGATGACCCCGGTCGAGGTGAACAGGTGTCCGTTGCGGGCGTGCCGCGTCGGCATCACGCAGTCGAACATGTCGATCCCCCGCAACACCGCGGCGATGATGTCCTCGGGTCGACCGACGCCCATGAGATACCGAGGTCGATCGCCGGGCATGCGAGGCACCACATGCTCGAGGACCCGCAGTCGCTCGGACTCCGGCTCGCCGACTGCGAGGCCGCCGACGGCGAGACCCGGCAGATCGAGTTCCATCAATTGAGACAACGACTCGCTGCGAAGATCGTCGTACATCCCGCCTTGCACGATACCGAAGAGGTTGCCGGGCGCCGCGTCACGCGTACCTTCGCAGTAGTAATGCGTCGTGCATCGCTTCGCCCAGCGCATCGAGCGCTCCATGGAGGCGCGCGCTTGCTCGTGCGTTGCCGGCCATGCCGTACAGTCGTCGAACATCATGGCGATGTCTGAGCCGAGTGCTCGTTGCACGTCCATCGAATCTTCGGGGGTCAGACGTACTTCGCTACCGTCGATCGGCGAGCGGAACTTGACGCCCTCCTCGTTGATCTTGCGCAGCTTCGCGAGGCTGAACACCTGGAAGCCGCCTGAGTCCGTCAGGATCGGCCGCGACCAATGCATGAAGCGATGCAGTCCGCCGAGCTCGGCGATGACGTCATGACCCGGACGCAGCATGAGATGGAAGGTGTTGCCGAGAATGATTTCGGCACCGAGACCCTCGAGCTCCTCCGGCGTCATGGCTTTCACAGTTCCGTAGGTGCCGACAGGCATGAAGGCCGGAGTCTCTATCGTGCCGCGGCGCGTATGCACGCGACCGCGCCGGGCCGCACCGTCGGTTGCGATCAACTCGTAACGCAGGCTCATGCGCTGCGCCTCTGCGTGATGAACATGGCGTCACCGTAGCTGAAAAACCGATATCGCTGCGCAACGGCGTGCGCGTAGGCCGATAACACGTTGTCGCGGCCTGCGAAGGCGCTCACGAGCATCAATAGTGTCGAACGCGGTAAGTGAAAATTCGTGAGTAGTGCATCGACCGCCCGCCAATGAAAACCAGGCGTGATGAAAATTCGCGTCTCGCCGGTCCACGGCATCATCGAACCGCTGCTCGCAAGAGCCGCCGACTCGAGCGCGCGCACGACCGTCGTGCCGATCGCAATCACCCGGCGACCGGCAGCGCGAGCCGCATTGATCGCTTCGCACGCGGCGACCGACACCTCCGCCCATTCGGCGTGCATGACATGGTCCTCGATGCGATCGCTACGCAGCGGCTGGAAGGTACCGGCACCGACGTGCAAGGTGATCGTCGTTCTTCCCACGCCTTTTTCTTTGAGCGTCGCGAGCAGTGCCTCGTCGAAATGCAAACTCGCCGTCGGTGCCGCGACGGCACCCGGCACTCGCGCGAGCACACTCTGGTATCGCTCGAGGTCATCGGCGTCCGGCGCTCTCTCGATATACGGTGGCAAGGGCACCTCGCCGTGCGCGACAAAGAATTCCACCGCCGGAGCGGGCAGTCGCACGCGGAAAAGATCTTCTTCTCGCCCCTCGACCACGATCTCGCCACCGGCCGTCATCACCGGCTGACCGGGACGCAGCGGCTTGCTCGCCCGCATATGCAGCAAGGCCTCACGACCCTCGAGCGGTCGCTCGAGCAGCATCTCGACCGCGCCGCCACTCGGCTTGCGGCCGTGGAGACGGGCCGGGATCACCCGAGTGTCATTGAAGACGAGCAGATCGCCGGGCTGAACCCAGGCCGAAAAATCGCGGATCGAGGCATCGATCAGCCCTGAAGGTCCGGTTTTCCCGGAAGCCGAGGCCGTATCGAGGACGAGCAGGCGCGAGGCGGTGCGCTCGGCGAGCGGCCGCTGGGCGATAAGCTCCTGTGGGAGCTGAAAGTCGAAATCCGAGGCGTGCACGCCGCGCATGTTAGGGAAGGCAGCGCGAGGTTTCACGTATACTTCGGTTTGGTCGAGACGCCGGGATGGCGGAACTGGTAGACGCGCCGGACTCAAAATCCGGTTCTGGCGACAGAGTGTGGGTTCGATTCCCTCTCCCGGCACCACCGCTAAACGATGAAATACTGCAGCAACTGTGGCACCGCCGTCGTGGTGCGAGTCCCCGAGGGCGAGCATCTGCCGCGGCACGTCTGTCCGGCCTGCCACGTCGTTCACTATCAAAACCCGAAGCTGGTGGTTGGCTGCGTCCCCGAGGATCCGTCGGGCAAGATTTTGCTTTGCCGACGGGCGATCGAACCGCGACTCGGCTTCTGGACCTTTCCGGCCGGTTTCATGGAAAACAACGAAACCCTGCAGCAGGCGGCCGCTCGCGAGTCGTACGAAGAGGCGCTGGCCGACGTCGAGATCGGCTCGTTACTCGCCGTCGTTCATATCCTGCACGCCCAGCAAGTACATGTCTTTTTCCGGGCGAGAATGCGCTCGCCACAATTCGGGGCGGGCACGGAGAGTCTCGAGGCGCATCTCGTCGACGAACGTGATATTCCGTGGGCGGACATCGCTTTCCCGAGCACCGAATACGCGTTGCGACGGTATTTCGAGGATCGTGCCCGAGGCGTCGAGAATCATTATTTCACCCAGTTCGATCGCCGCACGGCGGAGCTCGGGCTGTCAACGGCCGGTTAACACGCCCTCTGACTCTGGCAGAGGTCGCTGTGCCGCGATAAAGTTCGCCGCAATCGTGTTTTTGGGGTAACTCATGACCTTCGTCGTCACCGAAAACTGCATCAAGTGCAAATACATGGACTGTGTCGAGGTCTGCCCCGTCGATTGCTTTCACGAGGGCCCGAACTTCCTCGTGATCGATCCGGATGAATGCATCGACTGCACGCTCTGCGAACCCGAGTGTCCGGTCGAGGCGATCTATTCCGAGGACGAAGTGCCCGCCGATCAGCAGCAGTTCAAGGCGCTCAACGCCGAGCTCTCGCGCAAGTGGCCGGTGATCACCGAAAAAGGCGAACCCCCTGCCGATGCCAAGCAGTGGGAAGGCAAGCCGGAGAAGTTCAAGCTGCTCGAGCGCTGAGCGCGCTCAGCTTTTCGTTTCGAGTCGTTTGAGCAGCATGTCGGGCGGAACATAGCCCGGCAGCAGATCGCCGTCCGGCATCACGATCGCCGGCGTCCCGCGTAACCCGACGTCTCTTCCGAGCTCGTAATCTTTGGCGACCGGATTCGAGGCGCATTTAGGCGAGCCGATTTTTTCGCCTTTTTTGGCGCGCGTCATGGCGTCGTTGCGATTGGGCGAGCACCACACCGCGACGGCTTTCTCCCAGGACTCGGAGTCCGGACCCTCGCGCGGATAGAACAGATAACGCACGCGAATGCCAAGCTGGTTGTAGCGAGATATCTCAGCGTGCAACTTGCGGCAGTACGCACAATCGATGTCGGTGAAGACCGTGACGGTATGGCGTGCCGCACGCGGCCCGAAGATGACCATTTGGTTTTCGGGAACCGTATTGACGAGCGCGAGACGCAACTCGCGGCGGCGTTTCTCGCTCAGGTTGTCTTCACTCGCGATGTCGAAAAGATCGCCGGCCAACGCGAACTTACCGTCGGCACTGACGTACAGAATGTCGGCGCCGTTCACGTACTCGAACAGACCGGGCACAGGTGACGGGCGGAAGTTATCGGGGCGACTGCCGGGAAAACGCTTGGAGAGCTCGACCCGCGGATCGGGTGTCGCAGCGCGCTGCTGCGCAGAGCCCGAGAGCGGCAGCGCGAGCATGATCACGAGCAGAACGAACACGCCATTTTTCATGGCTCGAGTTTAGCAGAGCCGACAGCACGCGCCGTATGGCAACACGCGTAACG
>JBMTZJ010000022.1:0-15067 GCA_049455515.1 Steroidobacteraceae bacterium | reverse complement strand
AAAGCGGCTCCCGCCAAGAAGTAATCGGGAGCGCATAGGCCATGAAGATCAAGATCGCTGGCGGCTCCACTGAGCTGCAACTGTCGGATGCCACGTTCGGCACCGAATACAACGAAGCGCTGGTGCACCAAGTCGTCACCGCTTACCGCAACGCCGGTCGTTCGGGCACGAAGGCCCAGAAGACCAAGGCCGAGGTCAGCGGCGGCGGCAAGAAGCCCTGGAGCCAGAAGGGCTCCGGTCAGGCCCGTGCCGGCTCGATCCGTAGCCCCATTTGGGTGGGCGGCGGTCGCGCGTTCGCCGCGAAGCCGCGCAGCTTCGAGCAGAAGGTCAACCGCAAGATGTATCGCGGCGCGCTGCGCTCGATGCTCTCCGAGCTCGTGCGTCAGGATCGTCTGGTCGTCACGAACGGGATCGATCTCGAGGCGCCGAAGACGCGTCTTCTCGCTGCGCAGCTGAAGTCGATGTCGCTCAAGAACGTCCTGATCGTCCTCGAAGCGATCGACGAGAAGCTTTTCTTGGCCGCTCGCAACCTGCCGCACGTCGACGTGCTGCCGGCCACGGCGCTCAACCCGCTCGCGCTTGCGAGCTACGACAAGGTGCTGATGACCGTCGGCGCCGTGAAGATGATCGAGGAGCGCCTGCAATGAGCGCCGTCAGCAAACTCAGCCAAGAGCGTTTGATCAACGTGCTGGTGGCTCCGCACGTCACCGAAAAGACTGCGCTCGCCATGCAGGACTCAAATCAGTACGCGTTCCGCGTCCGTCGTGATGCGAGCAAGCCGGACATCAAGGCCGCCGTGGAGCTCATGTTCCAGGTCAAGGTGCATTCGGTGAACGTCATCAACGAGCCGGGCAAGGCCCGCCGATTCGGCAAGACTCCGGGTCGTACCCAAGACTGGAAAAAAGCCTACGTGCGTCTCGCACCGGGCCAGACCATCGACTACGAAGCGAGGAAAGCCTGATGGCACTCGTCAAATCCAAGCCGACGTCGCCGGGTGCCCGCTTCGTCGTCAAAATCGACAAGTCCCACCTCTGGAAGGGCGGCCCCTACGAGCCGCTGACCGAGCGTCAGTCCAAGACCGGTGGTCGCAACAATTTCGGCCGCATCACCACGCGCCACAAGGGCGGCGGGTCGCGTCAGAAGTACCGCATCATCGACTTGAAGCGTGACAAGGACGGCATCAAGGGCGTCGTCGAGCGTATCGAGCACGACCCGAACCGTACCGGCCACATCGCGCTCGTCAAATATCTCGACGGCGAGCGTCGGTACATCCTCGCGCCGAAGGGCGTGGTGCCGGGCGATGAAATCCGTTCGGGCGCCGATTCACCGATCAAGGCCGGCAACTCGATGCAGCTGCGTCATATCCCGGTCGGTTCGACGGTACACAACGTCGAGTTGAAGCCGGGTGCCGGCGGTCAGCTCGCGCGCAGCGCGGGCAGCTCGGTGCAGTACACCGCTCGCGAAGGCATTTACGCGTACATCCGCCTCAAGTCGGGTGAGACCCGCAAAGTGCACATCGACTGTCGCGCCACGATCGGCGAAGTCAGTAACGACGAGCACAACCTGCGCAGCTACGGTAAGGCCGGCGCCAAGCGTTGGCTCGGTATTCGTCCGACGGTTCGTGGTCTTGCCATGAACCCGGTGGACCACCCCCACGGTGGTGGTGAAGGTAAATCCGGTCAGGGTAACCCGCATCCCGTTTCGCCTTGGGGCTGGAACACGAAGGGTAAGAAGACCCGTACCAACAAGCGCACGAATCACATGATCGTGCAGCGTCGGCAGAACAAGGTCCGCTGAGCGGGCCGGTAAGTTCAGGAGTCAAAAGTGCCTCGTTCACTGAAGAAAGGTCCGTTCGTCGATCTGCACCTCTCAAAGAAAGTGCAGACCGCCGTTGCCAAGAACGATCGCAAGCCGATCAAGACGTGGTCGCGCCGTTCGATGGTCGTTCCCGAGATGGTCGGTCTCACCATCGCCGTCCACAACGGCAAGCAGCACATCCCCGTTCTCATCACCGAGAACATGGTGGGCCACAAGCTTGGCGAGTTCGCGCCGACGCGCACCTTCAAGGGGCACTCGGGCGATAAGAAGGTCGCGGCCTGAGCCAGGAGCAATCAATGGAAGTCACGGCAAAACTCAAGCACGCGCGGATCTCTCCGCAGAAATGCCGCCTCGTCGCCGACGTGGTGCGCGGCAAGCCGGTGGGCAACGCGCTCGCCACGCTGCGCTTCATGCCGAAGAAGGGCGCTGAGATCGTTCTCAAAGTTCTCGAGTCCGCGGTCGCCAACGCCGAAAACAACAACGGCGCCGACATCGACGAACTCAAAGTTCATCGCATCATGGTGGACACCGCTCCGGTGCTGAAGCGCTTTGCCGCTCGCGCCAAAGGTCGCGGTGCCCGCATCGTCAAGCGCAACAGCCACATCACCGTCGTAGTGAGCGACGGCAGGAAGGACTGATCCATGGGCCAGAAAGTCAATCCGATCGGCATTCGTCTCGGTATCACCCGCGAGTGGACCTCGAAGTGGTATGCCGGTAAGAAGCTGTTCCCGCAACTCGTGCACACCGATTTCCGCGTGCGCACCTTCCTGCGCAAGAAGCTCGCTGAGGCTTCGGTGTCGCGCATCCAGATCGAGCGTGCGGCCAACAAGGTCAACATCACGATCGAGACGGCGCGTCCGGGCATCGTGATCGGCAAGAAGGGTGAGGACATCGAGAAGCTGCGCGCCGAGACGGCGACGCTGCTCGGTCGCCCGGTCGCCGACATCCGCCTCAACATTTCCGAGATCCGCAAGCCGGAGCTCGATGCTCAGCTCGTCGCCGACGGCATTGCGCAGCAGATCGAGAAGCGCGTGATGTTCCGCCGCGCCATGAAGCGCGCCGTGATGAGCACGATGCGCAGTGGTGCGCTCGGCATCAAGGTGCGTCTGTCGGGCCGTCTGAACGGCGCCGAAATCGCCCGTACCGAGTGGTCGCGCGAAGGACGCATTCCGCTGCACACCTTCCGTGCCGACATCGACTACGGTTTCGGCGAAGCCCGCACCACCTACGGCGTCATTGGCGTCAAGGTCTGGATCTTCAAAGGCGAAGTGTTCGACAAGGAAGATCTGTCGAAGGTCGTCGAGGCGGATGCCGCGGCCACCCCTGCCACCGACGCTGCGCCGGCTGCGGCCGCGACGGCTTCGTGATCGGGACCTGAGGATTTGCACCCATGATGCAACCCAAGCGAACCAAGTACCGCAAGCAGTTCAAGGGCGACAACGCCGGACTCGCGCAGCGCGGCAACTCCGTGGCGTTCGGCGACTTCGGTCTGAAGGCGACCGAGCGTGCCCGCATGACGGCTCGAGAAATCGAAGCGGCTCGTCGTGCCATGGCGCGCCACGTGAAGCGCGGCGGTCAGATCTGGATCCGCGTTTTTCCGGACGTGCCCGTCTCGAAGAAGCCCCTCGAAGTCCGCATGGGCGCGGGCAAGGGCAACGTCGAGTACTGGGTGGCCAAGGTGAAGCCCGGCAAGGTTCTCTTCGAAATGGAAGGGGTGGACGAGAAGACTGCTCGCGAGGCATTCCGCCTGGCCGGCGCCAAGCTCTCGGTGACCACCTCGTTCGTGAAGCGACAGGTACGTTGACATGAACGCCAAAGAATTGCGCGGTAAGGCCGCCAAAGAACTCAACGAAGAACTTCTCAAGCTGCGGCGTGAGCAGTTCTCGCTGCGTATGCAGCGCGCCACGGGTCAAACGGTCAAGCCGAATGACTTTGGTCGGGTGCGTAAGGACATCGCACGTCTCAAGACGGTGCTCGCCGAACAGGCGGCTGCTGCGTCGAAGGCGTCGGGGAAGTAATTCATGAATACCGCAACTGCCACTGAAACCAAGGCCCTGCGTACCCTCACGGGTCGCGTGGTCAGCAACAAGATGAACAAGACCATCGCGGTCGAGGTCGAGCGTCTGGTCAAGCATCCGCGTTACGGCAAGTACATTCGCCGTACCACCAAGCTGCTTGCACACGACGAGACGAACCAGTCGCGCGAAGGGGACACCGTGACGATCGCGGAGTGTCGTCCGCTGTCGCGCAGCAAGTCCTGGCGGCTGGTGGCCGTCGTGGAGCGTGCATCGTGATCCAGCTTCAATCCATTCTGAATGCCGCTGACAACAGCGGCGCCAAGACTCTCATGTGCATCAAGGTGATGGGTGGAACCCGTCGCCGCTATGCAGCCGTGGGCGACGTCATCAAAGTTTCCGTCAAGGACGCGATCCCGCGCGGCAAGGTCAAGAAGGGTGAGGTGTACGATGCGGTCGTCGTGCGCACCCGTCGTGGCGTACGTCGTCCGGATGGTTCGCTCATCAAGTTCGACGGCAATGCCGCCGTACTGCTCACCAACAAGCTCGAGCCGATCGGCACCCGTATCTTCGGACCGGTGACTCGTGAGCTGCGTACCGCGCAGTTCATGAAGATCATTTCACTGGCGCCGGAAGTGCTCTGAGGAATATCGCCATGAGAAAGATCCGCAAGGGCGACAACGTCATCGTCATCTCGGGCCGCGACAAGGGTCGCAAGGGCGCCGTGGTGAGCGTGCTCGACGACGAAACCCTCATCGTCGAGAACATCAATCGCGTCAAGCGTCATACGCGCGGCAACCCGCAGCAAAACAAGGCGGGTGGCATCCTCGAGAAGGAAGCGCCGCTGCACGTATCGAAGGTCGCGCTGTTCAACCCGGCGACGCAGAAAGCCGATCGCGTGGGCGTCAAGCGTCTCGCGGACGGCAAGCGCGTCCGGTTCTTCAAGTCCAACGGAGAGATGATCGACGCGTAAGCGTCGATCCACCAGGGCAAGCAACATGGCAAGGCTGCAAAACATTTACCGCGAGAAGATCGTTCCGCAGCTCCGCAAGGAGCTCGGCATCGAGAACGCGATGGAAGTGCCGAAGATCGTCAAGATCACGGTCAACATGGGCGTGGGCGAAGCGGTCGCCGACAAGAAGGTCATCGAGGCCGCTGCAGGCGATCTCGCGAAGATCACGGGCCAGAAGCCCGTGCTCTGCCAGGCGCGCAAGTCGATCGCTTCGTTCAAGGTTCGTGAAGGCCTTGCGATCGGCTGCAAGGTCACGCTGCGTGGCGAGCGCATGTACGAGTTCCTCGATCGCCTCATCAGCGTCGCGATGCCGCGTATCCGCGATTTCCGTGGCGTCTCGCCGCGTTCGTTCGACGGCCGTGGCAACTACAACATGGGCGTCAAAGAACAAATCATCTTCCCCGAGATCCAGTACGACCAGATCGACCAGATCCGGGGCATGGACATCACCATCACCACCACGGCGAAGGACGATAAGGCGGGTCGAGCTCTGCTCGAAGCCTTTCAGTTCCCCTTCCGCAAGTAAAAGGGCAGCGAAGCACATGGCCAAGACGAGCATGGTCGAGCGCGAGAAGCGTCGCGCCGAAACCGCCAAGAAACACGCCGCGAAGCGCGCGAAGCTGAAAGAGGCGATCCGCAGTCCGCGGACGTCTCCGGAAGATCGCGCTGCCGCGCAGGTTGCGCTGCAGAAGATGCCGCGTGATGCGAGCCCGAGCCGCGGCCGTCGCCGTTGCGCGATCACCGGGCGTCCGCGTGGCGTGTACCGCAAGTTCGGACTTTCGCGGGTGAAGATCCGCGAAACCGTAAGCCGTGGCGAACTGCCCGGCGTTTCGAAGGCGAGCTGGTAGGAGCGCGCGCCATATGAGCATGACCGATCCCATTGCCGATCTGCTGACCCGTATCCGCAACGCGCAGCTCGCTCGTAAGAGCGAAGTGAGCGTCGGCTCGTCGCGTCTGAAGCAGGCGGTTCTCAAGGTGCTGAAGGACGAGGGTTACGTTGCGGATTTCCGCATCGCCTCGGACGGCGGCAAGAGCACGATCACGATCGCGCTCAAATATTTCGACGGGCGTCCCGTCATCGATCGCCTCGAGCGCGTCTCGCGTCCCGGCCTGCGTATCTATCGCGGCAAGGACGAGCTGCCGAAGGTGTTGGGTGGCATGGGCACCGTGATCGTCTCGACCCCGAAAGGTGTCATGACGGACAAGCAGGCTCGAGCCATCGGTCAAGGTGGCGAAGTGCTGTGCATCGTCGCCTGAGGAATCGAACATGAGTCGTGTAGCAAAACAACCCGTCGAGCTGCCGCAGGGCGTCACCGCGACGATCTCTGCCGAGGTGGTCACGCTGAAGGGCGCGAAGGGCACCTTGTCGGTACCGCTGTCGGGCGGTGTCACGGTCGTCCAAGCGGACAAGAGCCTCGAGGTGAAGTACGACGCGAGCAATCGCATGCAGGCGGGCGCCACGCGCGCACACCTCGCGAATTCGGTGGTCGGTGTATCGAAGGGCTACGAGCGCAAGCTCGAGCTCGTCGGCGTGGGTTACCGTGCGGCGGTTCAGGGCAAGGCCCTCAACCTGACCCTCGGCTTCTCGCACCCGGTCGTCGTGGACATGCCCGAGGGCATCACCGTCGAAGCGCCGAGCCAGACCGAGATCGTCATCAAAGGTACTGACAAGCAGCGCGTTGGCCAGTTGGCCTCCGAGATCCGCAACCTGCGTCCGCCCGAGCCCTACAAGGGCAAGGGTGTTCGTTACGCAGGCGAACAGATCTCGCTCAAGGAAGGCAAGAAGAAGTAAGCGCGCGGAACGAGGATCGAGCAATGCAGATCACCAAAAAAGAGCGGCGTCAGCGCCGTGCCGTGCGAACCCGAGCGAAGATTCGCGAGCTGGGTCAGCCACGTCTCACCATTCATCGCACGCCGCGCCACATTTACGCGCAGGTGTTCGATGCGAGCGGCGCCAAGGTGCTGGTCGCCGCGTCGACCGTGCAGGACGCCGTCGCGAACGGCCTCACCGGCACGGGCAACGTCGATGCGGCAAAGGCCGTTGGCCGAGCGATCGCTGAGCGAGCGAAGGCCGCGGGCATCTCGCGCGTCGCGTTCGATCGAGCAGGTTTCATGTACCACGGTCGCGTGAAAGCGCTGGCCGAGGCCGCGCGTGAAGCGGGCCTAGAGTTTTAAGGCAGGACATCCCCTATGGCACGTGTCGAAAAATCCCAGGCCACGGACGAGTATCTCGAGAAGCTCGTCGCCGTTAATCGCACCTCCAAGACGGTCAAGGGCGGACGCCAGTTCGGCTTCACCGCGCTCACCGTTGTCGGCGATGGCGCTGGCCGCGTCGGTTTCGGTTTCGGCAAGGCGCGCGAAGTGCCGGTCGCCATCTCTAAGGCGATGGCCGCTGCACGCAAGAACATGGTCAATGTTTCGCTGCGCAACGAGACGCTGCACTACGCAGTCAAAGGCAGCCACGGCGCCACTCGCGTGTTGATGCAGCCGGCCTCGGACGGTACGGGCGTCATCGCGGGCGGCGGCATGCGCGCCGTACTCGAGTGTGCCGGCGTGCGTAACGTGCTCGCCAAGAGCTACGGCTCGCGTAACGCGATCAACGTCGTTCGCGCGACGGTCAAGGCGCTGGCTTCGGTGCGTTCGCCCGAAGACATCGCTGCGAAGCGCGGCAAGTCCCTCGAAGAGATCATGGGTTAACAGTCATGGCGACCAAGCAGCTGAAAGTCACTCTAAAGAAGAGCGTCCACGGCCAGCTCGCGAACATCGCGCAGTCGGTCCGCGGACTCGGTCTGCGCAAGCGGCATCAGACGGTCACCGTCGCGGACACGCCGGAGATTCGTGGCCTGATCCGCACTGCGCGTCATCTGCTCGCGGTCCAAGGAGAGTAACGAGATGCGTATCAACACCATCAAACCCGCCGCGGGTTCCAAGCGTAAGCGCCTGCGCGTCGGTCGCGGTGCGTCGGCCGGGCAGGGCAAGACCTGCGGTCGTGGCGTCAAGGGTCAGCGCGCGCGCAAGGGCGGATACCACAAGGTCGGCTTCGAAGGCGGTCAGATGCCGCTGCAGCGTCGCTTGCCGAAGGTCGGCTTCCGCTCGGCGATGAAGGCGACGCGAGCCGAGGTTCGTCTCGACGAACTCGTCAAGGTCAGTGCTGCGGTCATCGATCTTGCCGCGTTGAAGGCGGCGAATGTCGTTCCGATGCACACTGAGGTGGCGAAAGTCGTGTTGTCGGGCGAGATCAAGAAGGCGGTCACGCTGAAGGGCGTGGGCGCGACCAAGGGCGCTAAGGCCGCCATCGAGGCAGCCGGCGGTCGTATCGAGGCGTAAGTCTCGCGCGACGTAACGGAAAGCAGAACAGGACCTCAATTTAAGTGGCATCAGGCGTAGGCAATCCGGCAGCAACTCTCGCGAACGCAACGCGTTTCGGCGAGGTACGGGCGCGCCTGTTGTTTTTGCTCGGTGCCCTGATCGTTTACCGAATCGGCACCTTCATCCCGGTTCCGGGTATCAATCCGGCCGAGGTGGCTCGTTTCTTTGAAGAGAACCAGGGCACGATCCTCGGCATCGTCAACATGTTCTCGGGTGGCGCCATGGAGCGCCTCTCCATTTTCGCGATGGGTGTGATGCCGTACATCTCGGCATCGATCATCGTGCAGATGGCCTCGATGATTTATCCGCCCTGGGAGGAGTACCGCAAGGAAGGCGAGTCCGGGCGGCGCAAGATCACGCAGATCACCCGTTATTTCACCGTCATCCTGGCCGTGTTCCAGTCGCTCGGTGCGGCGGTCGCGTTGCAGAACGGCGGCATGGTGATTGCGGGCGGTTGGTCCTTCCTGTTCATCGCCACCGTCACGATGACCACGGGCACGATGTTCCTGATGTGGCTGGGTGAGCAGGTCACCGAGCGCGGCATCGGCAACGGTATTTCTATGATCATCCTCGCCGGCATCATCGCGGGCCTCCCGAGCGCCGTGGGTCGTACGGTCGAGTCGGTGAACACCGGCGAGATGTCGGGACTGTTCGCGCTCGTCCTGATCGTCCTCGTGCTCGGCGTGACGGCGTTGTGCGTGTACGTCGAGCGGGCCCAGCGACGCATCGCCGTGCACTACGCGAAGCGCCAGGTCGGTCGTCGTGTCCTGGCAGGGCAGACGAGTCACCTGCCGTTCAAGCTCAACATGTCGGGCGTGATCCCGCCGATCTTCGCCTCGAGTTTGCTGCTCTTCCCGGCGACGATCGCGCAATTCTTTGGCACGGGCGAGGGTCGCGCGGCCGAGATCCTGCAAAACGTCGCCGCAGCACTCGGTTATGGTCAGCCGCTGCATCTCGTGCTTTACGCGGCGCTGATCATCTTCTTCTGCTTCTTCTATACGGCGCTCGTGTTCAATGCGCGCGAGACCTCCGAAAACCTGAAGAAGTCGGGTGCCTTCATCCCCGGTATTCGTCCGGGCCAGCAGACCGGCGAGTACATCGACAAGGTGCTCACGCGTCTCACGCTCTGGGGCGCGATTTACGTGGCCGGCGTCTGCTTGATTCCGGAACTCATGATCTCCGAGGGTGGCGTGCCGTTCGTATTCGGCGGTACGTCGTTGCTCATCGTCGTGGTGGTGGCCATGGATTTCATGGCGCAGCTGCAGGCGCATTTGATGTCCCATCAGTATCCGGGTCTGCTCAAGCAGGCCAATTTGATGGGCTATGGACGCGGCGGCGCGCCGCAGTGAACTAAAGGGTAAGACTCATGAAAGTTCGTCCGTCAGTAAAAAAGATTTGTAAGGACTGCAAGATCGTGCGGCGACGTGGCGTCGTCTACGTGATCTGCAAAGATCCGCGGCACAAGCAGCGGCAGGGTTGAGAACCAAGGGTATTTAAGTAGAATGCCGCGCTTTTTTGCGGCTTCGGGGCAGCAAACATGGCACGTATCGCCGGAATAAACATCCCGATGAACAAGCACGTGGTCATCGGCCTGACTCACATCTACGGTGTGGGCAAGAGTCGTTCGCGCGCCGTCTGCGAAGCAGCAGGCGTCGATCCGACGACGAAGGTCAAAGACCTCACCGAGTCCGAGGTGAATGCGCTGCGCGCGCAGATCGCCAAGGGCCTCGTTGAAGGTGACCTGCGTCGCGAAGTCTCGATGAACATCAAGCGTCTGATGGACCTCGGCACCCAGCGTGGCATGCGCCACCGCAAGGGTCTGCCGGTCCGCGGTCAGCGCACGCGAACCAACGCGCGCACGCGCAAGGGTCCGCGTAAGCAGGCCGTCAAGCTCAACGCGCCCCCGGGCAAGGGTTGATCGTTTTAGCCCACACCAGCTAGATCAGCAGGCACAAGCACATGGCAGAACAAAAGCAGCAACAGTCGAACGCCTCATCGGGCGCGAAGAAGCCGAAAAAAGCGCGCAAGAACGTGCTCGACGGCATCGCGCACATCCATGCGTCGTTCAACAACACGATCGTCACGATCACCGATCGCCAAGGCAACACGCTGTCCTGGGCGACCTCGGGTGGTTCGGGCTTCCGCGGCTCGCGCAAGTCGACGCCGTTCGCTGCCCAGGTGGCTGCCGAGAAGGCGGGCACCGCTGCTCAGGAGCACGGACTGCGCAACGTCGAGGTTCGCGTTGCGGGCCCCGGCCCGGGTCGCGAGTCGGCCGTTCGGGCGCTCAACAATTGCGGCCTGAAGATCACCAGCATTTTCGACGTCACGCCGATTCCGCATAACGGCTGTCGTCCGCCCAAGAAGCGTCGCGTCTGACGCCGCGTCGCAAGAGGAATCAACGATGGCCCGTTATATTGGTCCCAAGTGCAAACTCGCTCGTCGCGAGGGCACCGATCTTTTCTTGAAGAGTGGCGTCAAGCCGCTCGAGTCCAAGTGCAAACTCCAGGTGCCGCCGGGCGGCATCAAGGGTGAGCGCAAGGCGCGTCTGTCGGAGTACGGCAGCCAGCTGCGCGAGAAGCAGAAGCTGCGTCGTATGTACGGCGTACTCGAGCGTCAGTTCGCCAACTACTACACCGAGGCTGCCCGTCGCTCGGGCTCGACCGGTGAGAACCTGCTCAAGCTTCTCGAGTCGCGTCTCGACAACGTCGTGTATCGCATGGGTTTCGCCGCCACGCGCTCTGAAGCGCGACAGCTCGTCAGCCACAAGGGTGTCGAGGTCAACGGTGAAGTCGTGACGATTCCGTCGTACCAGATGCGCGCCGGCGATGTCGTGCAGATTCGCGAGAAGGCGCGCAAGCAACTGCGCATCCAGAACGCGATGCAGATCGCCTCGCAGGTTGGCCTGCCGGAATGGGTCGAGGTCAACGACAAAGAAATGAAGGGCGTTTTCAAGCAGGTGCCGGCTCGGGACGAAATCCTGCCGGACATCAACGAAAACCTGGTCGTCGAGTTGTACTCGAAGTAATGCTCGGGACAGGAGAGAGGGTTTGAATATGCAAGGATCCGTCAGCGAATTCCTCAAGCCACGCGTCGTCAAGGTAAGTCCCTTGGCCCCGCGTCAGGCTCGCGTCGTCATCGAGCCGTTCGAGCGTGGCTTCGGCCATACGCTCGGCAACGCGCTGCGTCGCGTATTGCTCTCATCCATGCCCGGTGCCGCAATCACCGAAGCGGAGATCGAGGGCGTACTCCACGAGTACACCAGCATCGAGGGTGTTCAGGAGGACGTCGTCGACATCCTTCTCAGCCTCAAGCAGGTGGCGATTCGCATGCACAGCCGCGATTCGGCTGAGCTGCGTCTCTCGAAGAAAGGTCCGGGGCCGGTCACCGCCGGTGACATCCAGACCGATCACGACGTCGAGGTGGTCAACCCCGAGCTCGTGATCGCGAACCTCACCAAGGCCGGCGAACTCAATATGGTGCTCCGAGTCGAGCGTGGACGTGGTTACCGTCCGGCTTCGCAGCGCGTCGCGTTCGACGAGGCCACTCGTCCGATCGGCCGGCTGCAGCTCGACGCATCGTTCAGCCCGATTCGTCGCGTGACCTACTCGGTCGATGCGGCTCGCGTCGAGCAGCGTACCGATCTCGACAAGCTCATCCTCGACATCGAAACGAACGGAACGATCGACGCCGAAGAGGCGATTCGTCGTGCCGGCAGCATCCTCAAAGATCAGCTGTCCGTGTTCGTCGATCTGCAGGGCGAGGAAGAGGGTGCCGGCAAGTCCGAGGCCGCGCAGTTCGATCCGATCCTGTTGCGCCCCGTGGACGAGCTCGAGCTCACGGTCCGCAGCGCCAACTGCCTCAAGGCGGAGAACATTCACTACATCGGCGATCTCGTACAGCGAACCGAAGTGGAGCTGCTGCGTACGCCGAACCTGGGCAAGAAATCGCTCACCGAGATCAAGGAAGTGCTGCAGAGTCACGGACTCATGCTCGGCATGCGTCTCGACGGCTGGCCGCCTTCGGGTCTGCGTCACGACGAAGATCGCGGTAGCGGTTTGATGTGATCGAGGGTGGCCGTATGACGGCTTCCCACGACTGATTCATCGAGGTTTTTTATGCGTCATCGACTTTCAGGGCGGCAACTGTCGCGAAATGCTCCGCATCGCCATGCGCTGATGCGCAACATGAGCGTTGCGCTGCTGCGTTACGAGACCATCCGCACCACTTTGCCGAAGGCTAAGGAACTGCGTCGTGTGGTCGAGCCGCTCATCACGCTCGCCAAGACCGACAGCGAAGCACGTCGCCGGTTGGCGTTTTCCCGTCTTCGCGATTCGGCGGTGGTCGAAAAGCTCTTCGGCGATCTCGGCCCGCGTTTCAAGGCGCGTGCGGGTGGCTACACGCGTATCCTGCGTATGATGCCGCGCGCCGGTGACTCGGCGCCGATGGCGCTGATGCAGTTGGTCGATCAGGCCGCTGCGCCTGCCGCCACGGAAGAAGCGACCGACGGCAAGAAAACCAAGAAAAAGGCCAAGGCGAAGTCGGCGGCCAAGCCGCGCGCTCGCAAAGCCGCTGCCGCCTGATTTAGGGCAGGGCGCCTCGGGTCACGCCCGCAACACTCCGATGTTGCGGGATACCCTCTCCGCCTGATATTCACTGAAGACCGGCGTCCATCGTGGCCGCCGGTCTTTGTGTTTCTGGGAGGCGGGCATGAGTATTCTCAAAGAATTTCGTGAATTCGCGATGCGCGGCAATGTCATCGACCTCGCGGTCGGTGTCGTCATCGGTGCGGCTTTCGGCAAGATCGTTTCTTCGCTGGTGGGCGATGTGATGATGCCCGTACTCGGCAAGGCCGTCGGCAGCGTGTCGTTCAATCAGCTCGGGACGTCGCTCGGCGTCGGGCCCGACGGCAGTGAAATCATCCTGAAATGGGGCGCATTCCTGCAGACGCTGTTCGACTTCACGATCATCGCGCTCGCGCTGTTCCTCGCCATCAAGGCGATCAATCGTCTCAAACGGCCCGAGCCGTCGACGCCGGCCGCTGCGCCACCGCCGCCGCGCAGCGAGGCGCTCTTAGAAGAGATCCGCGATCTGCTCAAAAAAAGCTGATCAAGCCGACTCGAACGCGGCGCGCGTGAGGTTGTCGCAGCCCGAGTCGGTGATGACGAGGTTGTCCTCGATCCGGATTCCGCCGTAGGGCTTGAACGCGGCAACACGCGCCCAATCGATGCGCGCGGCATGCGGACCGGTCTGTGCCGGTCCGAGCAGCGCCTCGATGAAGTAGAGGCCGGGCTCCATCGTGACGACGAACCCGGGCTCAAGTTTACGAGTCAGTCGCAGCGCCGGATCCCGCGGGGGCTTCGGAAGGATTCCACCCTCGGCATCCGCCATCGTCCCGCCGACGTCATGGACCTGCAAGCCGAGCAGGTGACCGATGCCGTGCGGAAAAAAGAGGCGCGATGCACCGGACTCGAGGGCCTCTGCCGCGCTGCAGCGCAGAATGCCGGCCTCACACAACAAGACCGTGATGCGCTCGACCGCGGCGGCGTGGATATCACGCCAGTCGGCACCCGGCTTCGCGAGCGCACAGAGTCCCTGCTGCAGGTGGTCCATCGCCTCGACGAGCTTCGAGAACTCGCCTTGATCCGCGACGCTCGTCCGCGTGATGTCGCTGCCGTAACCCGCGAAGCTCGCGCCCGCATCGAGGAGCAACGATCGATGGTGCGACGGTTTGTCGCGACGCAGCACTTGGTAATGAAGGACCGAGGCGGCTTCGTTGAGTGCCACGATGGCGTTGTAGGGTAGCTCTTGCTCTCGTTGGCCGCAGGCGGCGACGAAGGCCTGATGGATGTCGTACTCGGACCCTCCGGCCCGAAAACATTGCTCGGCGGCCCGGTGCCCTCGGGCGCCTATTCGGTTGGCCTCCGCCAAACAGGCGATTTCATAGGGCGTCTTGCACGCTCTGGCGTAGTCGAGCCTACGAATCAGGTCCGGCGGGTTGATCGCCGCGAGACCCCACGAACCGAGTTCCGGGAGGGCGTCGCCGATCCAGGCCGTCTTGGCGAGCTGACGGGGGAGAGCCTCCCGAGCCGCGTCGGTCGAGTGGACGATGACGATATCCAAATGCTCGGTCCAGCCGCTGCGCGGGAGTTCAGCCGGCTGGTACCAAAAATCCGTTGCGACATGGAAAACGAGCCGGGGTCGCTTCCCCGGTTGAAAGTGCACCAGCGATCCCGGGGCATCGAGGAGCGGCGCCCACCATTTGAACGGCGGGTGGGCCTTGTACGGGTAATGCTGATCGTCCTGAAACAGTCCGAGGGCTTCGCCCGATTGCAGGATCACCCCCTCGAGGCTGCTCAGGCGCAGGGCGTCGGTGGTCCGACGGGCGACTTCGGCGAGATGGTCGGCGTACAAGCGGGTCAGGTCGATTTTCGGCATGGAATCCCCAATCGGGCAGGTGTCCCGGGATTGTACGGCCCCCGACGGGGGCTCAGAAGGCGGGGGGCACCCGACTTTCCAGGATGGGTCATTCCCACACCTGTAAAAAGCCTATACAATTCGCGCGCGATTTCGGTCGCCAGACAAACTAGCTAGGTTGTTTGTTCAACATCTGTCTCTTACTTTTTTTGGGGTAATTGCAAAATGAAGACGAAGCTCGCTCTTAGCGCCCTTCTGGCCGCGTTCGCTCTGACCGCTTGCGGTGGCAAGCCTGCTGAGGCTCCGGCCGAAGCTCCGGCTGCCGAGGCTCCGGCTGAGGCCGCCCCTGAGGCTGCTCCGGCTGACGCCGCTGCTCCTGCCGAGGCCGCTCCGGCCGCTCAGTAATTTCCGTCAAGGAAATCACTGAACGGGAGCGTTA
>JBMTZJ010000021.1:0-15353 GCA_049455515.1 Steroidobacteraceae bacterium | reverse complement strand
GCTCTGGCCCAAAGACGCGAGCGCTGCCGTGGCTGGATGATTTGGATGCCGCTGGCGCCAGGCTGCGGTGATACCCGCGTTCGATTCTTTGGGCGCTCGTGCGACTCGGGCGGCGAGGGGCGCCGCCTCGAGCCAGCCGCGTGCTGCGGCATCCCGGCCCGCGACGCGCGGATCGAGCGTGATCCCTCGATCGACGGCTGCGACGAGCTCGCGAAGAAAATCCTGTCGCATCTGTTGTGTGGCGGCTGCATCTTTCGCCACCGTTTCGCGATCGGCCTGACTGCGAATCGCCTGGAGCGGGCGGTTGGTCGCCAGAGCGAGCCGTTGTCGTAACGCGTGGTACTCGTCGATACGTGCCGCGCCGACGGGGGTGCCGACGCTGCTAAGTAGCTCCCAGCCGCGAGACGCCTCACCGCGCAGCAATGCGGCTTCGGCAAGCAGCAGGCTTCGAATGGAGGGCTGGTCGCTGTCGAGCGGCGTGACGAGACGCGCGATCGCAGCTTCGGCGGCTCCGGCGTCGTTCGCGCGCAACCATTCTTTGGCAGCCGATATCAGCACCGGGTTGAGGGCTGTACCGCGTGCCTGCGCCGAGAGCGCTTCGTACTCGCGCGCCGCCGCGGCGTGATCACCCCGCGCCGACAGCGCAGCCGCGCGCTCGAGGCTCGCGGGCGGACGGCTGTTCGTGCTGCAACCGGCAATGAGAAGGCCGAGCGCGATCAGGGCGAGGGCGGGTCGATATCGAATGACGGTCATTCAGGCGTGCTCCAGCCGGTGCCACGGCGGCGTTCGGCCGATCAGGCGTTCGGCCGGCGCCGATTGAATACCGGAGCGCAGCCGGGCACGATGCCCGCGCGCGATGCGGCACGGAGCGGGATTATAGTGGCTGACCAAGGTTCGGCGAGCGGGCGTCTCGATGTGGTGGCAACGCCCATCGGCAATCTGGCCGACGTCTCGCCGCGAGCGCGGGAGGCGCTGGCGGAGGCCGACGTCGTCGCTGCTGAAGATACTCGGCGCAGTGGTCAGTTGCTGTCGGCACTCGGCCTGCAGAAGCCTCTCGTTTCGCTGCACGCGCACAACGAACGCGAGCGGGGAGAGGCGTTGATCGCCCGGTTGCTCGCCGGTGAAGTCATCGCGCTCGTGAGTGATGCCGGGACACCGTTGCTCTCCGATCCCGGTTTCGATCTCGTGCGTCGCGCCGCTGCGGCGGGTATCGAGGTTCGGTCGATCCCGGGGCCCACGGCCATCGCCGCAGCCCTGTCGGTGGCCGGTATCGCCACGGACCGTTTTTGTTTCGAAGGTTTTTTGCCGTCTAAAGCCGGCGAACGGCGTGCACGATTGCAGGCGCTCGCGCACGAACCACGGACGCTGGTGTTCTTCGAAGCACCGCATCGCATCGAGGCGGTTTTGGCCGATTGCGCTGCGGCCTTCGGCGCCGAACGGGGAGCCGCTGTCGCCCGCGAGCTCACCAAGCTCCATGAAAGCGTTTATCGCGGCACGCTCGCCGAGCTCGCTCGACGCGCGAGCGCAGAGGCCGAGTTCAAGCGCGGCGAGATCACGCTCGTCATTGCCGGTGCCAGCGAGGCACAGGGCGATGACGGGACTGAGGATCCGACGGTGGCGCTCGAGCGTCGGTCTCTGATGGAACGCGCGCTGCGCGCCGCGCTGCCGCATTTGCCCGCTGCGAAAGCGGCTTCTATCGCTGCGGCGGTGAGTGGCGCGAGTCGCGACGAGGCCTATGCCCGCGCCGTCAAGCTGGCGTCCGAGCGCCGTTGAGGGCGCGTTCTCGACCCTCCGAATGACGACGGCTCGGGGCCTTTTGCGGTGATCGTGCGGCAGCGCGTTTGTGGTCGGGGCCATCGGGGGGTATCGTGGCTCCTGGAGTCGGCCAGACGATCGCTGTATTTCTCGCGAAATGCAGAGGAAAGTCCGGGCTCCTTCGGATACGGCGCCAGGTAACACCTGGGGGGCGTGAGCCCACGGAAAGTGCAACAGAAAGATACCGCCGATGCGCGAACTCCCCTCGTGGGAGGGATCGCAGGTAAGGGTGAAATGGTGTGGTAAGAGCGCACCGCGCAGGTGGCAACACCTGTGGCACGGCAAACCCCGCCGGGAGCAAGGCCAAATAGGGAAGTCGCAGGGAAACCTGCAGCGCGGTGTCCGAGCGTGACTTCCGGGTAGGCTGCTTGAGGCATTCGGTGACGAATGTCCCAGAGGAATGATCGTCCACGACAGAACCCGGCTTATCGGCCGACTCCCCCTCTCTTGAGCGCCCGCGTAAGCATTCGCGGGCAACTCTCTGAAACCCCTAAAACTTTGTCGAAATTCGGCTGTTGCGAAAATGCTCAGCCGACTGTAAGTTATTGGCATATCGGAAAAAATTTAGCGCCAAACCGTTGACACCCCCGCGCGCCGATTCCTATAGTGGCGCCAAGTGGTAAAAAGTGGGGCGAAGTGGGCGTTTTTATGCCCGACGGGTCATGTTTCGGGGCGCTAGCAAAGTCACGTTGGACGACAAAGGCCGGATGGTTCTACCCACCCGGCAGCGGCAACGTGCGCTCGAGCGCAGCGAGGGACAGCTCGTCGTCACGATCGATCGAGACCCGTGCCTGCTGATCTATCCGCTGCCCGACTGGGAGCAGATCGAGCGGAAGTTGATGGGCCTGCCCACGCTGCAAGAGCGCTCGCGCCGATTGCAGCGATTGATGGTGGGTCATGCGACCGAAATCGATCTCGATGCCCAAGGGCGTTTGCTGCTGCCGCCGGAGTTGCGCGAATACGCGGGGCTTTCGCGGCATGCGATGTTGATCGGTCAAGGAAATCGCCTCGAGCTCTGGGACGAAGCGCGCTGGAACGAGCGTCGCGACTACTGGGTGAAGAGCGAGGAAACCGCCACCGATCTGTCGGCTGAACTCGATTCGCTTTCACTTTGAGGCGGATGGGCAGGTGGATGAGCACGTCCCGGTCCTTGTCGAAGAGGTGCTGGAGGGACTGGCCCTTCGTGCTGACGGACTCTACGTCGACGGCACGTTCGGGCGCGGCGGTCACACGGCACGCATGCTCGATGCACTCGGTCCGAATGGCGCCGTGCTCGCGCTCGATCGCGATCCTGCGGCGATCGAGGCGGGACAGCGGCGCTTCGGCGATGAGTCGCGACTCACGCTCGTCCACGCGGAATTCGCCGAACTCGCGCGTGTCGTCGCAGCGCATGCGCGGGGGCGAGAGGTTTTGGGTGTGCTGCTCGATCTCGGCGTCTCATCGCCGCAGCTCGATCAGCCGGAACGGGGGTTCAGTTTTGCGAAGGACGGCCCGCTCGACATGCGCATGGACCCGCTCCATGGCGAGTCGGCGGCCGCGTGGCTCGCGCGCGTTGATGAACGGGAGTTGGCGAAGGTGATCTACGAGCTCGGCGAAGAACGCTTTTCGCGCCGTATTGCGGCGACGATCGTCGCCGCGCGCGCGGAAGCGCCGATCGAGCGCACCTCGCAGCTTGCCGCCATCGTGCAGCGCGCCGTGCGCACTCGCGATGGCAAACATCCGGCGACACGCACGTTCCAGGCGATACGCATGTTCATCAACGACGAGCTCGGTCAGTTGCGAACCGCACTCGAGGCGGCCTACGCCGTGCTTGCGCCGGGTGGGCGACTCGCCGTGATCAGTTTTCACTCGCTCGAGGATCGGATGGTCAAACAATTCATCCGTACCAAGAGCTCCGTCGATCCTGTCTTCGCCGGGCTGCCGGTGATTCCGCCTTCCGCGCGCCCCGTGATGCGCGAGGTGGGTCGCAAGCGTCGCGCCACCGAGGCAGAGATCGCGCGCAATCCACGTTCGCGCAGTGCCGTGCTGCGCGTCGCCGAGAAACTCGCCGGTGTCGGAGGTGCCACGTGAATCTGCCGAGTCGTCGTGCCATCGCGTTGATGATTCCGCTTTTGTGGCTGCTCGTGTTGGCTTCGGCGGCCGGCGCGATTTTCGTGAAGCACCGCGCGCGCGAGCTTTTCGTCGAGCTCGAGAAGGTCAATCGCGAGCGCGATCGTCTCGAAATCGAATGGGGTCAGCTGCAACTCGAGCAGAGCGCCTGGTCCACTCACGCTTTCGTCGAGAACGTGGCTGCCGCCAACCTCGGCATGCGTACGCCGCCGCCCAAGCAGATTGAGGTCGTCGCACCGTGATCCGCTGGCCTTTCGGAAAATCGGAGACACGACGACCCGCTGCAGGCCAGCGAGGCGGTGCCCGAGGCTCACGCAGTGGTCTGACCCGTAAGCCCGAAACGCCGAATCCCTCGTTCACCTCGCGTGCCATACTGATCGTCGCACTCGTCGGCTGTGGCGCTGCAGTGCTCATCTGGAAGGCGGCGACGCTCCAGTTCGTCGAAAGCGCGTTTCTACGTGGCCAAGGTGACGAGCGCTTTACCCGCGTCGCCTCCGTCATCGCGCATCGCGGCAGTGTCACCGATCGTGCCGGCGAGCCGCTCGCCGTCAGCACACCCGTCGATTCGGTGTGGGTGAATCCGCGTGAGCTCACGCTCGCCAACGATCAGATTCCGAACCTCGCTCGTGCCCTCGGCCGCGATCCCGAGGAATTGACGCGCTTCGTCACCACCAAGCTCGACCGTAAGTTTTTGTACGTCGCGCGTCATTTGCAGCCGGCCGATGCCGCGAAAGTGCGCGCCCTCGATATTCCCGGCGTTCACCTGACGCGCGAGTATCGTCGCTACTATCCGGCCGCCGAGGTGACGGGCCACGTCCTCGGTTTCACCGACGTCGACGATGCAGGCCAGGAAGGACTCGAGCTCGCCTACGACCACTGGCTCGCGGGCGAGCACGGCGCGAAGCGCGTGATTCAGGACAATCTGGGCCGAACCGTGCAGACGGTCGAGAGCATTCGACCGATGCGTGCCGGTCGCAACATGCAGCTGTCGATCGACATGCGCATTCAGTATCTCGCCTATCGAGAACTGAAATCGGCGATCCAGACGCATCGCGCGCGTGCAGGCTCGGTGGTCGTCATCGACGTGACCACGGGCGAGGTGCTCGCCATGGTCAACCAGCCGACGTTCAATCCGAACGATCGCGCCCAGTTGAAACCCGCGGGTTACAAAAACCGCGCGGTCACCGACCTCGTCGAGCCGGGATCCACCATCAAACCGTTCATCGTCGCGGCCGCACTCGCCTCCGGTAAATACACGCCGACGAGCATCATCGACACCAATCCCGGCATGGTGAAGGTCGGGATCAAGATGATCGAGGATAAGAACAATCTCGGCGCGATCGATCTCAGCACGGCGCTTGCGCGAAGCTCTAACGTGGCGATGACTCGGATTGCGCTCAACCTCGGGCCCGAGACGCTACACGGTACGCTCTCGCGACTTGGATTCGGGCGCGTCACCTCGAGTGGTTATCCGGGTGAGTCCGCGGGTTTGCTGACTCAGCATACGCACTGGCGTCCGATCACCACGGCCACGGTCTCCTACGGTTACGGTCTGTCCGCGACGCCGCTGCAGATCGCGCACGCCTATGCGACGCTCGGCGCCTACGGTCTGCAGCGACCGGTGTCCTTCACGCGTGTCGATCATGCGGTCGAAGGCGAGCAGGTGCTGTCGGAGCAGGTGAGCCGCGATGTCGTGCGGATGCTCCAGAACGTCGTATCGGATGTCGGTACGGGTAAGCGTGCATCGATCCCGGGATACACCGTCGCCGGCAAGACCGGTACGGCTTGGAAGGCGAGTGCGGGCGGCTACTCCACCAATCGCTACCTCGCCGTATTCGCAGGTCTCGCACCCGCAAGTCATCCGCGTCTCGCAACGGTGGTCGTCATCGACGAACCGAGTGGCGGTCTCTACTACGGCGGCGACGTGGCTGCGCCGGTGTTTGCCGGCGTCGTCGGCGGCGCGCTGAGGTTACTCGCGGTGGCGCCGGATGCGCCGATCGACATGCCGGTCGACGAAATGCCCGAGACCGCGCCGATGCCCGCCGATCTGCCGCAGAACATCGCCACAGCCGACGCCTCGCGTCGACCGACGAACGGAGGTCTGCGCTGATGGGCGCGGGTGCGCGCCAACTCGCCGATCTCTGCAGCGGTATCGCCGAAGTTCCGACCTCGATCCGCGTCACTGACGTCAGTCTCGATAGTCGAACGGTTGCGCACGGAGGTCTCTTCCTCGCGTGTGCCGGCCGACGAACTCATGGCCTCGCGGCGCTGCCCGAGGCGCTCGCGCGCGGTGCGCAGGCGGTGCTGTGGGAGCCTGCTGCCGGAATCTCGGCGCCCGTCGCCCCCGCGGACGTGCACGTGCAAGCGGTCGATGGACTTTCGATGCTTGCGAGTTCGATTGCGGGCGAATTCTTTGATCAACCCTCCGATACGCTACGGGTAGCGGGAATCACGGGCACCAATGGCAAGACGACGAGTGCCTGGCTGCTCGCGCAGGCCTTGACGCGATGTGCTGCGAAATCGGCTTACATGGGGACGCTCGGTGTGGGCATGGTGCCCGATGCGGTGACTCCGGGTGAGTACACGACGGCCGATGCCGTGAGCGTCCAGCGTCAGCTCGCTGCGATGCGCGAAGCCGGTGCGCAGTGCGTGGCGATGGAAGTGTCCTCGCACGCACTCGATCAGCACCGCGTCGCCGGCGTGCGATTTCGGGTCGCGGCATTCACCAATCTGACTCGCGACCACCTCGACTACCACGGCACCATGGACGCGTACGGTGCGGCGAAAGCCCGACTCTTCGACATGCCGCAGCTCGAGGCGGGTGTCATCAACGTGGATGACGCCTTCGGTGCGGAGCTCGCGCGTCGGCACGCCAGCCGGTTGTCGCTCACCTTGACGGCGCGGACCACCGCAGGGGTCGCCGTCATCGAGGATATCCGGACGCGTGTCCCGCAACTTCGATCGCTGGTGGGCTCGGACATCAGAGCGCTGTCGGTGGGGCTTTCCTTCGCGATCGAGTCTCGTAATGGCATGCAAGATTCGGTGCGTCGATCGGTCACACTGCCGCTCATCGGCGAATTCAACGTCGAAAATGTTTTGGTCACACTCGGCTCACTGCTCGAATTGGGTATCGAGCTCGAGTCTGCGCTCGACGCACTCGGTGACTGCGGCGCACCGCCGGGACGCATGGAAGCGACGACGGCGCCGGGCAAGGCGCTCGCCATCGTCGACTACGCACACACACCCGATGCACTGGCTAAATCGCTACGCGCTGCGCGAGCGCATTGCCGTGGCAAGCTTCACCTCGTCTTCGGTTGCGGCGGCGATCGCGATACCGGAAAGCGACCTTTGATGGCGGGCGTTGCAGCGGCGATGGCCGATGCGATCGTGATCACCGACGACAACCCGCGCAGTGAATCCGCGGCGGGCATTGCGGCCGACATCATCGCCGGCTTCCCGCAAGGTATTCGTGCCGCCGTCATCCACGATCGGGCGGAAGCCATACGTTCCGCGCTCGCGAGTGCCCGTGAGGGCGATGTGGTGCTCGTGGCCGGTAAGGGTCACGAGAACTACCAGATCGTCGGCGCAGAGCGTCGGCCGTTCAGCGATCGCGATCTCATTCATTCCATCTACGGGACGTCCGATGCGTCAGCTCGCTGACCTCGCCAAAGATTGCGGCGGACGACTCGTCGGCACCGATCGGTCGTTCTCGTCGGTCAACACGGATACGCGCTCGTTGGCGACCGGCGAGTTGTTCGTGGCGCTGCGCGGACCGCGCTTCGACGGCAACTCGTACCTCGCCGAGGCGGCAGCCAAAGGCGCGGCAGGTGCGATCGCCGAACGTGAGGGTCCCGCAGATTTCCCTGTCGTACTCGTCGACGATGCGCTCGTGGCCTTGCAACGTGCCGCTCAGCGCTGGCGAGAACGATTCACGATGCCGCTCATCGGCGTCGCGGGCAGCAACGGCAAGACCACGACCAAGGAGATGATCGCCGCAATCCTCGCCTGCTCGGGTCGCACACTCGCGACCGCCGGTAACCTCAATAATCACATTGGCGTTCCGTTGACGCTACTGCGGCTCGACCCTTCGCATCGTCATGCCGTGATCGAGATGGGCGCCAACCACCCCGGCGAGCTCGCGCAATTAGCGACGTTTGCGATGCCGGTGATCGGTCTCGTCACCAACGCCGGTGCGGAGCATCTCGAGGGATTCGGCAGTCTCGAAGGTGCAGCACGGGCCGAGGGCGAGTTATTCGCAGCGCTCGGCCAGAACGGCACCGCGATTCTCAACGCCGACGATAGCTTCGCCGGTTTGTGGCGCGACATGACCGTCGCTCGCATCGTCACCTTCGGACTCGGTTCAAAAGCCGATTTCAGTGCGCGCGACATCCAAACCGAGGTGGGTGCTCAAGGATTTCTCACGCGCTTTACATTGATCTCGCCGCTCGGGGAAAAGGCCATCGAGTTGCATCTGGCGGGCAAGCACAACGTACTGAACGCGCTCGGCGCCGCCGCTACGGCAAGCGCGGCAGGGGCCACCCTCGATGACATTGCGAGCGGCCTTGCGACGATGCGTCCGGTCAAGGGGCGGCTGGAGCTGCGCAGTGCTCGCCAAGGTGCCTGGATCATCGACGACTCCTACAACGCCAATCCGAGCTCCTTGCAGGCGGCGATCGACGTGCTCGAGGCGCTCGGCGGTCGGCGATTTCTGGTACTCGGCGAGATGGGGGAGCTCGGCGACTTCACGCGCGAGGCGCATCTCGAGGCCGGCCGCTACGCCCGCGCACACGGGGTCGAGCGGTTATTTGCGGTCGGTGAGGCCAGCAAGTTGTCGGTCGAGAGTTTCGGTTCGGGCGCGGTCTGGCATTCCGATACGGCGGCGGTCTCTGAAGCAGTCGATCGCGAACTCGCGGCCGATGTCCGTGTTCTCGTCAAAGGTTCTCGCAGTAATCGTCTCGAGCGCGTAGTCGCTGCCCTCGAGTCCGTGCCATCGGCAGGGGGGATGCACTAAATGTTGCTTTGGCTCTCGCAGTTATTGGCCGAGACGGTCTCGCTGTTCAACGTTTTTTCGTATCTCACGTTCCGCGCGATTCTCGCTGCGGTCACGGCGCTCGCGATTTCTCTCGCAGTCGGTCCGTGGATGATCGCGAAGTTGACGCGGGATCAGATCGGGCAGGTGGTTCGCGACTACATCCCGGCAGCCCATCAAAAGAAGGTCGGTACGCCGACCATGGGCGGCTTGCTGATTCTCGTCGCCATCGTGGTATCGACGTTACTTTGGGCCGATCTCGGTAACCGGTTCGTCTGGATCGTGCTCGCCGTGACCTTTGCTTTCGGGCTCATCGGTTTTTGGGACGATTACCTGAAGCTCGTCAAGAAAAACCCCAAAGGTCTGATCGCGCGGTACAAGTATTTCTGGCAGTCGGTCGGTGGACTCGCCGCAGCGTTCGTTCTTTGGCAAACGGCGAAGACGCCCGTCGATACGACGCTGTTCCTCCCCTTGCTCAAAAATTTCGCTCTGCCGCTTGGGGCGTTCGGTTTCATTTTGCTGACCTATCTCATGATCGTCGGCATGAGCAACGCCGTAAATCTCACCGACGGGCTCGATGGTCTCGCGATCATGCCGGCGGTGATGGTCGCGGCGGCACTCGGCGTATTTGCCTATGCCGCAGGTAACGCGGTGTTTGCCGATTATCTGGCGATTCCGGCGGTTCCTCAGGCGGGCGAGCTATTGATCTTCTGTGCGGCGCTCGTCGGTGCGGGTCTCGGCTTTTTGTGGTTCAACACCTATCCCGCGCAAGTGTTCATGGGTGATATCGGCGCGCTCTCCATCGGTGCTGCGCTCGGCACGATCGCCGTCATCGTCAGACAAGAGGTGGTGCTGCTCGTGATGGGCGGCATCTTCGTGCTCGAGACCGCGTCGGTGATGCTGCAGGTCGCCTCGTTCAAGCTCACCGGCAAGCGCATTTTTCGTATGGCACCCATTCATCACCACTTTGAGCTCAAGGGCTGGGCCGAGCCCAAGGTGATCGTGCGCTTCTGGATCATCACGTTCTTCCTCGTGCTTGCAGGACTCGCCACGCTCAAACTTCGATGAACCATCACGTCGCACATCGCAGGGCGCTCATCGTCGGCCTCGGTAAAACCGGGGTGTCGGCAGCGCGTCATTTCGCCGCGCGTGGTTGGCAGATTGCAGTGACGGATACGCGTACCGAGCCGCCTGGACGCGAGCAACTTGCATCGGTCGCGCCGCAAGCGGAGTGCCGCTTCGGTCGTTTGGATGCGGCGCTACTCGAAGGCTCGCAGATCGTCGTGGCCTCGCCCGGGATCGCCCTGCGAGAACCGTTGATCGTCGAAGCGCTCGCGCGCGGGATCGAGGTCGTCGGCGACGTCGAGCTCTTTGCGCGTGAAGCGAAGGCGCCCGTCGTCGGCATCACGGGTACGAACGGTAAAAGCACGGTGACGACCCTCGTCGGTCGTATGGCGGCCCGCGCCGGACGCGTGGTCTCGGTCGGCGGCAACCTCGGAACGCCCGTGCTCGATCTGCTTTCTGCGCCCGTACCCGAGCTCTACGTACTCGAGTTGTCGAGCTTCCAGCTCGAGACGACGTCTTCGCTACAGTTGGTTGCGGCGACGGTACTCAATCTCTCCGAAGATCATCTCGATCGTCACGGCACGATGGACGCGTATGCGGCGGCAAAGGCCCGTATCTTCCGTCGCTGCGGTACCGCGGTGATCAACGTCGACGACCCTTGGGTGCGATCGATGTCGACCGGATCGGCCAAAGAGGTGGTCGGCTTCTCGATCGAAGGCGCCCCGACGGCACGCTATTCATTGATCGAACACGGCGGAGAGCCGTGGCTCGCGATCGGCGGACAACCGGTGCTCGCCGTCTCGGCCATGCGTCTGGCAGGACTGCACAACGCAGCGAACGCGCTTGCGGCGCTGGCGCTCGGTGATGCATGTGGTTTGCCGTTACCTCCGATGATCGACGAGCTGCGCGAATTCGCCGGGCTTCCACATCGCTCGCAGTGGGTCGGTGAAAAGCGTGGCGTGCGATACATCAACGATTCCAAAGGCACCAATGTCGGCGCGACCGTCGCCACCGTCGCGGGTATGACCGATACGCTGCTGTTGATCGCCGGCGGCGATGGCAAAGGCCAGGACTTCACGACACTCGCCAAGGCTTTAACAGGTCGTGCTCGAGTGGCGCTGTTGATCGGCCGCGACGCGGCGCAATTGGCGAGCGCGCTCAAAGGTTGCTGCGAGATCGTGCGATGCGCGTCGCTCGAGGAAGCGGTCGATGAAGCGGCGCATCGTGCCACGGCGGGCGATGTCGTATTGCTATCGCCCGCGTGCGCGAGTCTCGACATGTTCCGTGATTACACCGAGCGCGGCGATCGATTCGCCGCGGCTGTTGGGAGGTTGCCTTCATGAGTACATTCACTTTGCCCGCTCGCGGCGGCACGCGTCCCACGACCGTACACCTCGACCTCGTGACCTTGCTGATCGTCTCCTCGATCGTACTGCTCGGTCTCATCATCGTGACCTCGGCATCGATGTCGATCGCCAGCAAGGAGGCGGGCGACCCGTTTCTGTACCTCGAGCGTCAGTTCGTGCTCGTCATAGCCGGTGCGATCGCGGCATCTTTTGCGTTCGCCATCCGAACGGAGTGGTTGGAAAAATCGGCGCTGCTGTTGCTCGCTCTGGCGGGTGTTCTGCTGATCGCCGTACTTATTCCTGGCATCGGTCACTCGGTCAACGGCAGCCGACGATGGATCCGGGTGGCCGGTATCAACTTCCAAGCTTCCGAAGCGGCACGCGTGATGGTGCTTATCTTCATCGCGCGTTACGCAGTGCGCCGCGAAGCGGAGCTGCGCAGCTCTCTGATGGGACTCATCAAGCCGTTACTCGTGGTCGGTCTATTCTTTGGCCTGCTCTTGATGGAGCCTGATTTCGGTGCGGCGGTCGTTCTCACCGCAACGGCGTTCGGCGTACTCTTCATCGCCGGGGCGCGATGGCGTGACGTGATCGGCCTCGCCGTAATCGGTAGCGGACTGCTTCTGGCAGTCGCGATGTCTTCGCCGTATCGACTGCGTCGTCTGACGTCTTTCCGAAATCCTTGGGAGGATCCGTTCGACAGCGGTTTTCAGTTGACGCAGAGCCTCATCGCCATCGGTCGAGGCGGCTGGACGGGTGTGGGACTCGGCGAGAGCGTGCAGAAGCTCTTCTATCTGCCCGAGGCACACACCGACTTCCTGTTTGCCGTGCTCGCCGAGGAGCTCGGGCTGTTCGGCGTGCTACTGACGATCGGTTTGTTCGTTGCGCTTGCTTGGCGCGCGCTCTACATCGCGAAACTCGCCAACGAAGCGGGTCTCAAGTTCCAGTCTTATCTCGCAGCGGGCTTCGGCATCTGGGTGGCGATCCAGGCGTTCATCAACATGGGCGTGAACATGGGCGCGCTGCCGACCAAGGGGTTGACCTTGCCGTTCATGAGTTACGGACGGTCGAGTTTGATCGTCACGCTCGCCTGGGTCGGCGTGTTGTTGCGGGTTTATCACGAGGCCGCACAAGCTTCGCGAGGAACGACCGCGGCCAGCCTGCGGGGTGATAGTGCCGTTCGCTTGCGTGGCGGCGCCGGGGAGGCGGTCGAGGCGTGAGCAAACCCTGCGTCATGATCATGGCAGGCGGCACCGGTGGGCACGTGTTTCCGGCACTGTCGCTCGCGGGCGCACTACGCTCGCGCGATATCGACGTCGTGTGGTTGGGCACGCGTGCCGGTATCGAGGCGCGTCTCGTGCCCGCAGCCGGTATCGACGTCGAGTGGATCGACATCGGCGGGCTGCGCGGCAAGAACCTCACCACGCTGATCTCCGCGCCACTGCGACTCGTCCGCGCGTTGTGGCAAGCGCTCGCGGCGATGCGCCGTCACCGACCTCGTGTGGTGGTCGGGCTCGGCGGTTATGTCACGGGACCTGGCGGACTTGCAGCGTGGCTCGCTCGTCGACCGCTCGTGATCCACGAACAAAATGCCATCGCAGGATTCACCAACCGTATCCTCGCGCGTCTGGCGACTCAAGTGCTCGAGGCCTTCGCCGGAAGTTTCGGTTCCAGCGTGAAGGCGAGAGCGGTCGGAAATCCGGTGCGTAGCGAATTCTTTGATCTACCCGCACCGGCGAGCCGCTACGGCCTGCGTCAAGGTCCGCTGCGAGTGCTCGTCGTCGGTGGCAGCCAGGGTGCTCAGCGCCTCAATGCGGTGGTGCCCGAGGCCGTCGCGTCACTCATGGGCAAGGTCGACGTCCAGGTCCGTCATCAGACAGGCACGCGAACGCTCGAAAGCACCCGAGAGGCGTATGCCGCGCGGGGCGTGACCGCAGCGGTCAGTGCGTTCATCGACGATATCGCCTCCGCCTACGCCGAGGCGGATCTCGTGATTTGTCGTGCCGGTGCGCTCACGGTGTCGGAGCTCGCCGCTGCCGGGGTGGCGGCCATCCTCGTGCCGTTTCCGGCTGCCGTCGATGATCATCAAACCCGTAATGCGCGCTTCCTCGTCGAGCATGATGCCGGCGTGTTGTTGCCGGAGCGCGAGCTCACGCCGCAGCGACTCGCATCCGAACTCGAGCGTCTCGCCGCCGATCGCGCCGTGCTCGTGCGCATGGCCGAGCGCGCCCGCAGTCTTGCACGTCCCGATGCGACCGACGCACTGCTTGGTGCATGTCTCATGGCGGGAGGTCTTGCAGCATGAACATGGAACGCATGCGTCGTATCAACACCATCCACTTCGTCGGTATCGGCGGAAGTGGCATGGGTGGTATCGCTGAAGTGTTGCTCAATCTCGGCTATCGCGTGCAGGGAAGTGATCTCAAGTCCAACTCGGTGACCGAGCGTCTCTCGAGCCTCGGCGCCAAGATCGCCTTCGGACATGCTGCAGAGCATGTCGAGGGCGCTGACGTGGTCGTCGTCTCCACCGCGGTCTCGCAAGAAAATCCCGAGGTCGCCCGAGCGCTCGCACAGCGGATCCCGGTGGTGCCGCGCGCGGAAATGCTGGGTGAGCTGATGCGCTTCCGTTCTGCGATCGCCGTGGCTGGAACCCATGGCAAAACCACGACGACGAGCCTCGTCGCCTCGGTGCTCGCCGAGGGCGGTGAAGATCCGACGTTCGTGATCGGTGGTCGACTGAAGAGTGCCGGTACGAACGCGCGACTCGGTGCCGGCCGTTATCTCGTCGCCGAGGCCGACGAGAGCGATGCCTCGTTCCTGCACTTGCAGCCTCTCATCGCCGTAGTGACGAACATCGATAACGACCACCTCGGTACTCACGACGGCGACTTCAACCGACTGCGCCAAAGCTTCGTCGACTTCTTACATAACCTGCCGTTCTACGGTCTCGCCGTGTTGTGCGCGGATGATGCCGAGGTACGCGGCATCCTGCCGCGCGTCGGTCGTCCGATCACGACCTACGGTATCGACGAGGGCGCCGACGTGCGCGCCGTCAACGTGGTTCGGCAGGGACCGCAGACGATGTTCGAGGTGACCCGACCCGGTCATGCGGCACCGCTTTCGGTGCGACTCAATCTTCCGGGTCGCCACAATGTACAGAACGCGTTGGCTGCGATTGCCGTCGCGAGCGAGCTCGGCGTCGACGACGCGGCGATCCAGCGTGGGCTCGCCAAGTTCCAGGGTGTCGACCGTCGTCTGCAACACGTGGGTGAAGTCCGTGTCGGTTCAGGCACTGCAGTGATCATCGACGACTACGGGCACCATCCGACGGAGATTCGCGCCACGCTCGATGCCGTACGACAAGCACACCCCGATCGACGCATCGTTCTGGCATTCCAGCCGCATCGATACACGCGCACGCGCGATCTGCTCGACGACTTCGCGGGCGTGCTCTCGAGCGCTGACGTATTGCTCGTCACGGAGGTTTATGCGGCCGGTGAGACGCCGATCGCAGGTGCTGACGGACGTGCCATTTGTCGCGCCGTTCGTACGCGTGGACAGATCGAGCCGGTGTTCGTACCGCGTGTCGAAGATCTTGCCGAAAATTTGAAGGGCTTGCTCCGCGCCGACGATGTGGTGCTCGCGATGGGCGCAGGGAGCATCAGCGCCGTGGCACACGGTCTCTCGAAGCAGCTCGGGGAGAATGCGCGATGAGCGCCGTGGCACTCGACGCCTCGCTACGCATGTCTTTGCAGGCGCGATTTGCCGGACGCGTTGCGCTCGACGAGCCGATGTCGCGACACACGTCTTGGCATGTGGGCGGACCTGCCGAGGTGTTCTTCGAGCCCCGCGATCGCGCTGACCTTGCGGACTTCCTGCGCACGTTGCCAACCGACGCGCCGCTTTGGTGGGTGGGGCTCGGCAGCAATCTTCTCGTGCGCGACGGCGGCTTGCGCGGTGCCGTGATTTCCCTGCACGGCGCCCTGAGC
>JBMTZJ010000020.1:0-16673 GCA_049455515.1 Steroidobacteraceae bacterium | reverse complement strand
GCTGAACGCGATGTCCGCCGTTCGCGAAGACGGCATAGCCTGAGGCGACTTCGAGAGGCGTAGCGCTCATGGTGCCGAGCGAAAGCGTAAGGTTGCGCGGCAGACTCGCGCGGTCGAAGCCGAAACGTTCGGTGAATGCGATCGCCGGGCTCATACCGATGGCTTGCAAGACTCGAATGGACACGAGATTGCGCGACTTGACGAGCGCTTCTCGCAAGCGTGTCGGACCTCCGAAGTCACCGCTCGAGTTTTCGGGGCGCCAGGCTTCTTCCATGCTGGGGTCGTCGATGACGAAGGGCGCATCGAGAACCACGGAGGCGGGAGTGAAGCCGTTGTCGAGCGCAGCGGAGTATAGGAAGGGCTTGAAGCCCGAACCCGGCTGACGCTTCGCTTGAATGGCGCGGTTGAACTTGCCTGCGCTCGGATCAAAGTAATCGAAACCCCCGACGAGCGCCGTGATCGCGCCATCTGTTGGCGAAATTGCTACGAGAGCCGCTGCCGCCTCGGGGATTTGCGCCAGCTTTGGTGTCGGAAGGAGTGTGACGTGGATGACGTCGCCGCGCGCCAGCAGTTCGCCGGCCGTCTTCGGGGTCTTGCCGAGCCGACCGTTTATCTTCGGGCGCGCCCAGGAGAGCCCTTCCCAGGGCAGCATGATGATCCCGGCATCGCGTGCGTACACGCGGGCCGACTTGTCTTGCACATCGAGCACTACGGCGGGAACAACAGGACCGCTCACATCCTGATCCGCAATCAGTTCGTCGAGCACAGCCACGTCGTTGTTTGCAGGAAGCTGGACCTTCTTTTTGGGACCGCGCCAGCCGTGACGGCGGTCGTAGTCCAGAAGGCCCTGACGAACCGCAGTATTTGCCGCGGTCTGCATGCGCGGATCGATGGTGGTGTAGATCTTGTAGCCTTCGTTTTGTGCGGCAGCACCGAGTCGTTGTACGAGCTCGAGTCGCGCCATTTCCGCGATGTACGGTGCTTCGACTTCGAACGACTGCACGTGTTCGCGTGCTCGTACGATCTCGGTCGCAGCACGTTGCTCGGTGTCACGGTCGATCAAGCCGAGCTCTCGCATCCGACGTAGGACATAAGTTCGACGCTGGGCTGCTGCTGCAGGATTGTTGATCGGGTTGAAGCGCGAAGGTGCCTGCGGTACGCGGGCGAGTGTCGCCGCCTCGGCCAACGTGAGCTGATCGAGCGTCTTACCGAAATACACGTCGGCCGCCGCCGCGACGCCATAGGTGCGTTTTCCGAAATGAATGACATTCAGATAGAGGCTCAGAATTTCTTCTTTCGTGAATTCTTGTTCGATACGGTAGGTGAGGAACATCTCCTGCACCTTTCGACGCCAGGTTCGATCATTGGTCAGGAACAGATTCTTTGCGGTCTGTTGCGAGATCGTGCTCGCGCCCTCGAGGCGGGAGCCAGGGAGTAAGTTCACGAAGATCGAGCGCAGGATGCCTTGGTAGTCGAAGCCAGCATGCTCGAAAAATCGGTCATCCTCGGCGGCGATGAAGGCCTGACGTACCATGGGTGGAATCTCGTCGAAGGTCACCGGGATACGTCGCTGCTCGCCAATTTGCGCGATGACCTGACCGTCTCTGGAGTACACCCGCAGAGGCACCTGCAGTTCGATCTGGCGCATGGCCTCGACCGTGGGCAGCGAGGGCTGCAGGTAAAGATAAGCGCCGGAAATCAGCGCAGCGAGGGCGAGGGAGCTGATCGCCAGGCCGGCTACGGCCAGAAAAGCGATTTTCGGCAGGTAACGCTTCACGACCCGAGCATGTTACCGGAATGGAGATACCCGGTGCCCCATCACCGCAATCCCCGACCTTCGGTTAGGCTTGGATCGACAGGGCGATTTCTCGGCAAACATGACGGAATCACAAAACCTCATCTTGGTCGGACCGATGGGTTCCGGAAAGTCGGCGGTGGGCCGACAGCTGGCCCGCACCTTGCGAAGACCCTTCATCGATTGTGATTCGGAGCTGGAGAAGCGCACGGGTGTCGATATCCCGCTCATCTTCGAGAAAGAGGGTGAGGCGGGGTTCCGCGCTCGCGAGAGCGAGCTCATCGCGGAACTGGTGGGCCACCGTGGGATCGTATTGTCCACGGGTGGCGGTGCAGTACTGCGCGAGGACAATCGCCGCCGCTTACGCGAGGGCGGCACCGTCGTTTACCTCGAAACCTCCATCGAGCAGCAATTGAAAAGAGTTCGCCGGGGTGAACGCCGACCGCTACTCGCGGGCGCGCCCGACCTGCCGGGCCGATTGACCGAGTTGATGGCGCTACGCGCGCCGCTCTACCGCGAAGTGGCCAACCTCACCGTCACGACAGACGGTCACCGTGTACGCGACGTCGTAGATCAAATTCTGAGTGCACTCCGTCCGGACTGACGGGTCGTGCAGCCGCGTATACTTCAAAAGGTATGACGCTGCTTCACACCATGACGGTCGCGCTCGGTGAGCGGGCTTATCCGATCTACATCGGCGACGGCTTGCTGCGCGATGCCGGCTGGCTGCGCTCGGTGTTAGATGCGCGCAAAGTCGCCATCGTCACCAATGATATCGTCGCGCCGCTTTATGCGGCGCCCCTTCATGCGGCACGCCCTGACGGGTCGACGTATGACATCGTTCTACCGGACGGCGAGTCTCATAAAACTTTGGCCACGGCATCCACGATCTTCGATGCACTGATCGACCACCGTTTCGCCCGCGACGACCTGCTCGTTGCCTTGGGCGGCGGTGTCATCGGCGACATGACCGGATTTGCCGCGGCGTGTTATCAGCGCGGCATCGACTTCGTGCAGATTCCGACCACGCTACTCGCCCAAGTCGACTCTTCCGTCGGCGGCAAGACCGGGGTCAATCATCCGCAAGGCAAAAACATGATCGGCGCGTTCCATCAGCCTCGCGCGGTGGTGATCGACATCGCGACGCTCCGTAGCCTGCCGATGCGCGAATTACGTGCCGGCCTCGCCGAGGTCGTGAAATACGGACTCATCTGCGACGCGGCGTTCTTCGAGTGGCTCGAGTCGAACGCCGACAAGCTGATCGCGGGTGACTCCGCGGCGTTGGCGTATGCGATACATCATTCTTGTCGTTCGAAAGCGGCCATCGTGGCGCGTGATGAGCGCGAGCAGGGCGATCGCGCACTACTCAATTTCGGACATACGTTCGGGCATGCCATCGAAAGCGTAACGGGCTACTCGACATGGTTGCATGGCGAAGCCGTTGCGGCCGGTATGTTGATGGCCGCATCGCTATCCGAGCGCTGCGGATTGATTTCAGCAACCGATGTCTCGCGAATAGCCCATCTGCTGCAGCGTTTGGGGTTGCGTACGGATGCTCGCGGCGCGCTGACTGCCGACGATGCGCGCGAGGCTATGAGTCTCGATAAGAAAGTACGGAACGGTCGAGTCCGACTGATTCTTCTCCGAAGAATTGGTAGCGCATTCGTGAGCGACGACTATCCAGCCGATTCTTTGACGAAAACGCTCGAGGCTCATCTCTCATGAGTGGTGAGGGGGCGACGGCCCGAATTCGTAGCGATCTTGCGTCATGGGCTGCCCACGACGCGACATCGCGGGGTCGTGTCTACGCCGAGCCTGCACCTGAAATGCGCGGCGAATTCCAGCGTGATCGCGACCGAATCGTGCATTCGAACGCTTTTCGTCGTCTGGTGTACAAGACCCAGGTTTTCGTCAACCACGAGGGCGATCTTTACCGGACACGACTCACCCACTCGATGGAAGTGGCGCAGATCGGCCGAAGTATCGCCGGGATATTGGGTCTGCACGAAACACTCACCGAGGCGATTTGTCTGGCGCACGATCTCGGCCACACGCCGTTCGGTCACGCGGGGCAAGATGCGCTCAACGAGTGCATGCGCGAGTACGGCGGCTTCGAGCATAACTTGCAGTCGCTGCGAGTCGTCGACTTGCTCGAAGAGCGTTACGCAGAGTTTCCGGGCCTCAACCTCACGTACGAAACGCGCGAGGGCATCCTGAAGCATTGTTCGCTCAACAATGCGCGGCAGTTGGGTGCACTCGGCGAGCGGTTCTTGCGTAGAGAGCAGCCTGGGCTTGAGGCACAGCTTGCCAATCTGGCGGATGCGATCGCGTACAACAACCATGATGTCGACGACGGATTACGCGCCGGGCTCGTGGAGATGGACGCGCTTCGTGAAGTTGCCTTGTTCGGACGAGAGCACGCTGCGGTCATGGCGCGCTATCCGCAGCTCACCGGGCGACGCGTCATTCACGAGACCATACGACGCATGATCAATCGTGTAGTCCGAGATGTCGTCGAGGCGAGTCGTACGCGTATTCTCGATTCGGCCGTGCGCTCGATCGATGATGTTCGATCACAGACCGAACCGCTGATTTCGATGAGCGAGACGGTCCGCGCCGAGCACATCGAGCTCAAACGGTTTTTGAACGCCAATCTTTATCGGCACCATCGCGTGCTCGGCATGACCGACAAAGCTCGAAAAGTATTACGCGAGCTTTTTGAATCCATGATGCGCGACATCGATCTGCTGCCGCGCGAGCATCGTGATGCAGCCGCCGCGGCTGAGAAAGCCGGCGGCAAGGCGGGGCGCGCACGGGTGGTGGCCGACTATGTGGCGGGTATGACCGACCGTTACGCCATCGGCGAACACCGCCGACTCTTCACGCCAGACGATCCGTTGTGACGCCCTAAATCAGAGGGTCTGTGCTTCGTCGCGCAGTGCGCGCCGTAGAATTTTTCCGACGTTGGTCTTAGGGAGCTCTGTGCGGAAGTAGATATACCGCGGCACCTTGTAGCCCGTCAGCGATCCCCGACAGTGTTCGATGATTTGCTCTTCGGTGAGTTTGGGGTCTTTACGGACGACGAAGAGTGCAACGGCTTCGCCAGAGCGTTCATCGCTTTTGGCGACGGCCGCCGCTTCGAGTATGCCGGGATGGGTCACCGCGACACTCTCGACTTCGTTCGGATAAACGTTGAAGCCAGACACGTTGATCATGTCTTTCTTGCGGTCTTCGATATATACGAAGCCTCGGTTGTCCATTCGACCGATGTCGCCCGTTCTGAGCCAGCCATCGGGCAACATGACCTTTGCGGTTTCTTCGGGGCGGTTGTAGTAGCCCTTCATCACCTGCGGGCCGCGCACGCAGATTTCGCCCAGTTCGCCGATCGGGAGCATTTTGCCGTCGTCATCGGCGATACCGATTTCGGTCGAGGAGATCGGCAAACCGATGGAGTCGTTGAAGTCGACGTCGATGGGATTGATGCACGCCGCCGGTGAGGTTTCGGTGAGACCCCAGGCCTGAGTGAGGATGCAGCCGGTCACTTGCTTCCAGCGTTCGGCCACGGCGCGTTGCACGGCCATGCCGCCACCCAACGTACAGCGCAGCTTTCCGAAATCCACTTGATCGAATCCGGGCGTATGCAGCAACGCATTGAACAAAGTATTCACACCGGAGATGTAGGTGAACTTATATTTCTTGAGCTCTGCCACGAAGCCCGGGAAATCACGGGGGTTCGTGATGAGGACGTTCGTCCAGCCCAGTCTAAGAAAAAGTATGCAGTTCGCCGTGAGTGCAAAGATGTGGTACAGCGGTAGCGCAGTGATGGCGATACCGACCTCGTCGCGCGGCAGGACGGGTTCGGTCCAGGCCGATGACTGCAGGACGTTGGAGACCATGTTGCCGTGACTGAGCATGGCACCCTTCGAAACTCCCGTCGTGCCACCGGTGTACTGCAAAAACGCAAGATCGTCGTGCGTCAACGCATGTCGGACAAGCTCGAGGTTGCGACCTTCTTGTAGTGTCGACGAGAAACGCAGCGCACCGGGAAGGCTGTATGCGGGAACGCCCTTGCGCACGCGACGCACTACGAAGTCGACGATGTTTCCCTTCGGAAAACCGAGAAGTTCGCCGACGCTCGTCAAGATGACGGTCCGTACGCTCGTTCGACCGATCACCTCTTGCAGAACATGCGCGAAGTTCTCGAGGATCACGATGGTTTCGGCGCCCGAATCGTTGAGCTGGTGTTCGAGTTCGCGAGCGGTGTAGAGCGGATTCGTGTTGACCACGGTGCCGCCCGCACGAAGCACCCCAAACAAAGCGATCGGATATTGCAGAACGTTCGGCATCATGATCGCCACGCGATCACCGCGCTTCAGTCCGGTGCGATGTTGCAGCCATGCGCCGAACGCGCGTGATTCCCGATCGAGATCACCATAGGTGATTTGCCGACCCATCTGAATGTAGGCGGCGCGATCAGCAAATTCCGTGAAACACTGTTCGGCCATGTGCGTGACCGAGGTGTACCGGTTGGAATCGATTTCGGCGGGAACGCCGGCGGGGTAGGACGACAGCCAGATTTTCGACATGCCGAGACTTTAGCCTTTGCGTGGGGTGAGGCTCAACGACGCAGCATCGGTTTCAATACGGGCCAGACCGTGTCGAGCATGACGGGCTGGGCCTTAGCCGTCGGATGGAGGCCGTCGGCCTGCATCATTCCGGGCGCAAGCGCGATGGGTTCCAAAAAAAAGGGTTCGAAGGGCAGACGGTAGCGGCGCGCAAGATCGCGGAAGAGCTGTTCGAAGCCTTGCGAATATCTTGGGCCGTAATTCGGCGGGATCTTCATACCGAGCAGCAGCACCCGAGCACCTGCGGCCTGCGATGCTTCGATGATGCGCTCGAGGTTACGCCGGGAGGTTTCGAGGGGCAGTGCCCGGAGACCGTCGTTCCCGCCCAGTTCTACGATCACGATCTGCGGGCGGTGGACGGTCAAGGCACGCGGTAATCGTGCGAGTCCGCCCGTGGTGGTTTCGCCGCTGACGCTGGCATTGACCACGCGGTACCCGTAACCTTGGCTCTTGAGTCGGTTCTGAAGCAGGGCGACCCAGCCCTCGTCGGAAGCCAGACCATAACCCGCGCTGACACTGTCCCCCAGAACCAGGATGGTCGGGCTGGTATCGCGCGCCGTACTTCCGTGCGACCAAGCGGGTACGATCGCTGCCAGCAACGCCAAGACGAAGGAACGTTTCGTGACCAAAGATATCGTCCTCGAAGCCCGTGAACTGTCGAAAGAGGTTAGCAGCCCTGAAGGCAGACTCGCCATTGTTCAGAAGGTTTCCTTCTCGGTTCATTCGGGCGAGTCGGCGGCGATCGTCGGCGCCGCGGGCGCCGGTAAATCGACTCTGCTCGCTCTGCTCGCGGGTCTCGATACGCCCACTTCGGGCAAGGTGCTGCTCGCCGGCGAAGATCTGACGGTCCTCGATGAGGACGGTCGAGCCCGACTTCGGGCCGAACGGGTGGGGTTCGTCTTCCAGTCGTTCCATCTCGTTCCTGCACTCACGGCACTCGAAAACGTCATGCTTCCGCTCGAGCTCGCCGGACGCTCCGACGCGAAAGCCGCTGCACTCGAGGCGCTCGAGCGGGTCGGACTGCGTGAGCGTGTGGGCCACTACCCCCGCCAATTGTCAGGCGGTGAGCAGCAGCGCGTGGCGATCGCTCGCGCATTCGTGGTTCGTCCGGCCGTGCTTTTCGCCGACGAGCCGACGGGAAATCTCGATACCGTGACGGGCGGGCGGATTGCCGAACTGTTGTTCGATCTGAATGCCCGCTCGGGAACGACATTGGTGCTGGTCACCCATGATCGAAGTTTGGCCGCTCGCTGCAATCGCGTATGGATCATGGAGGCCGGGCGTCTCGCCCCGGGCTGATCATGCTGCGTCGTTCCGCCATTTTGGGAGTTCGATTGCTCGGCCGCGAGTGGAAATCCGGCGAGCTTGGAATTTTATTGATCGCACTCATTGTGGCCGTCGGCGCTCTTACGGGCGTCGGTTTTCTCGTCAATCGCATCAGCCAGTCGGTGGCGCTGCAGGCCAACGAAGTTTTGGCGGCAGATCTGCGTCTCGAGTCCGGCTCCGCAGCGCCCGATGAGACGTTCGTCACGGAGGCGAAAAATCGCGGATTGCGTACGGCGCGCAGTACCTCGGTGCTGAGCGTCGTATTCCGCGACGATCTCAATCAACTTGCTAACGTTCGCGCCGTCGGTGAGGGCTACCCGCTGCGCGGAACCGTCGGTGTTGCGAAAGAAGCTTTCGGTATTCCCGTCGCGGTAGCGCGTGGGCCTGCGCGTGGCGAGGTATGGCCCGACTCGAAACTGCTCGCTGCGCTCGACATCACCGTGGGCGATACGGTCTCGGTAGGCGCAGGGACGTTCCGCGTCACGCAGGTGTTGATTACGCGGCCTGATCAGGGTGGAGGTTTCGGGGAACTCGCGCCGTCCATGCTGATGCATGCCGACGACTTGCCGTCGACTCGATTGCTACAGCCCGGTTCGCGTGCAACCCACGCATTGCTATTTGCCGGCGAGCGCGATTCCATCGTTCCGTTCAAAGCATGGCTCGATAAGAACAAGCAGCGCGGACAGCGCCTGCTCGATGTCCGCGAAGCGAGTCCGCAAATCCAGAACGCCATCGATCGCGCCGGTCGTTTTCTCAGTCTTGCAAGCTTGGTCGCCGTACTGCTCTGTGCGATCGCCGTGGCGATGGCCGCTCGGCGCTACGTTCAACGACATCTCGATTCGGTGGCACTACTCAAAACCGTCGGCGCGACACGCGGCTTCACGTTGTCGATGAGCCTCGTACAACTCTGCATCATCGCGATCGTCGCTGCACTGATCGGATCGGCGGTGGGGTATTTGGCACAAGAGTGGTTACTGCGTGCGCTAGAAGGGTTGCTGCGTGCGAATCTACCGCCGCCGGATTGGCTACCGCTCGGACTCGGCTTCATGACTGCGATCGCGCTACTTGCAGGATTCGCTTTGCCGCCTCTTCTGCAGTTGTCTCGCGTACCGGCGATTCGCGTGCTCCGTCGCGATATGGAACCGCCACCACCCGTACTTTGGCTCGCGTTCGGACCCGCAATCGCCGCCGTCATATTTTTGGTGTGGTGGGTCGTACGCGACGCAAGACTGTTCGTCGGCTTCACGGTCGGACTCACGGTCTTTACGGCTGTGCTCGCTCTGGCAGGCTGGGCGATGGTGCGTCTGGCGGGTTCGATGCGCGGTTCGGTTGGCGTGTCATGGCGCTACGGAATCGCCAACTTGAGTCGTCGACGCGCCGAAAGTGTGGTGCAGATCGTCGCCTTCGGTCTCGGCATCATGGTCTTGTTACTGCTCGCCGTCGTTCGCAACGATCTGCTCACCGATTGGCGCCGAAGCCTTCCCGAGAATCTCCCGAATTTCTTTTTCATCAATATTCCTCCTGATGAGCGCATGGCGTTTTTCGATTTTCTCGACGACCAAGGCGCCTCGCGATCTCGGGCATTACCCATGATTCGAGCGCGTCTGACGCAGCTCAACGGCAAGCCCATACAAGACATGCAGTTTGCCGATCCGCGTGGCGAGGGTTATTCGCGACGCGACCAGAACATCACTTGGCAAGCGGAGCTCGGCGAAGACAACCAAGTCGTTGCGGGACGCTGGTGGACCGAGGCCGAGCATGGTCGACCGCTCGTATCGGTGTCCGACGAGTATCAGGAAGGGCTCGGCCTCAAGATCGGCGATCGCATGACCTTCGACATTGCGGGAGAAGTCATCGAGGCCGAGGTGTCTAGCGTTCGCAAGATCAAATGGGACAGCTTCCAGCCCAATTTTTTCATCGTGTTCCCGCCCGGACTACTCGATGAGCTCGCGGGAACCTGGATGACGAGCGCGTATTTCAAGCCCGAAGACGGACGCGTCATCTCCGATCTGGTCCGACGATTCCCGAGCGTTTCGGTATTCGACCTCGACGATCTGCTCTCGCAGGTTCGTTCGGTGGTCGACAAAGCAGCCATGGCCGTTCAGAGCGTGTTCGTCTTCACGTTGTTTGCGGGACTCGTCGTGTTGCTCGCTGCGGTACAGGCTTCGCGCGATGAGCGCCGGTACGAAAGCGCGATGTTGCGCACTCTCGGAGCGAGTCGCGGAACGGTGGCACGCGGCATCTTGGCCGAGTTCAGTGCGCTCGGGCTCCTTTCAGGGCTGCTGGCCGCGACCGGGGCATCGATCGCCGGATATTTTCTCGCGAAACAGATTTTGCAGGTGTCGTACGCCTTCGACCCGTTGCTCTGGGTGTTTGGCTTGCTGGGAGGCGGCGCACTGGTCGCCGTGAGCGGCTGGCTTGCTACCCGTAGCGTCTTGAGGCAACCGCCGGCGAGTACGTTGAGGGGCGGCTGATCAAAAAAATCCCGGAGATCATTATGAAGAGACTCGTGTGCCGTCACACCGCTTTCAAAAGCTGGGCCGCCCTCATCGTTGCCGCCGTATTCGTGAGGTCTCTCGAGGCAGACACCGGGCTCACCATCTACAGCTCGGCCGAGCCCGGCGCGGTACCCGCGGAGTTGTATCGCCCGGTCAACGGCTCGAGTGCGATCATCGGCCGCGCAGTGCCCGGTTTTGCCATCGTTCGTGACGAGCGCGAACTCGATCTTCCGGCAGGGCGCTCGCAGCAAAGATTCTCGGATGTAGCCGCCTTCATCGACCCCACAACGGTTAGTTTTACCTCACTCACCGATCCGTCGACCCGCGTACTCGAGCAGAGCTTTCAATTCGACCTCGTCAATTCGAGGAAATTGATCGAGCGACATATCGGACGCACCGTGACCGTCGAGCGCGTACAAGGTGGACAGGTGAGCACGACCTCTGGAACGCTGCTCTCGGCGAGCGACGGGCTCGTCTTACGAGCAGCCGACGGCACGATTTCATCGCTGAGAGATCATTCGGCGATTCGTTTCACGGAGTTGCCGGGCGGACTCATCACCAAGCCGACACTCGAATGGATCCTCAATTCGCCTCGCGGTGGTAAGCACCGCACGCGGGTGTCCTATGAGACGGGCGGGATCACCTGGTGGGCCGACTACAATCTACTCTTCAAGCCGGGCCGTGATGCCAACACCGGGTCGCTCGATCTGTCCGCCTGGGTCAGTATCGTCAATCTTTCAGGCGCCTCGTTTCGGGATGCTCGACTCAAACTGATTGCCGGCGACGTGCAGCGCGCGCCACAAAATCGATTGCGGTCGGTCGCGGCAGTTGCAATGGTTGCGGGGGCGGACAGTGATGCGGGGTTCTCGCAGAAGTCTTTCTCCGAGTATCACCTCTACACCCTCGGTCGACGGACTGACTTGCCGGACAACTCCACTCGACAGCTCGAGCTCTTCGAGCAGGTCAAACAAATCCCCGCCAAAAAATTATTGGTGTACCGCGGGTCCGAGGTCGGCTTCGGCGGGGTCATTCTCGATCGCGACTTCGGCACGACATCGGGGAGTCGATCCGTAGACGTGTTCCTCGAGTTCCGGAACGATCGCGCGAATGGCCTCGGGATACCGCTTCCCGCCGGCCGGATCCGGGTATCGCAGCTCGATGACGCCGACGGGAGTCTGGAGTTCATCGGCGAGGACCGCATCGACCATACGCCCCGCGACGAGCGAGTACGGATCAAGCTCGGTACGGCATTCGATATCGTGGGGGAGCGACGCCAGGTCGATTATGCGATCGACATGCGTGCACGGTGGCTGGAGGAGGAGATCGAGATCACCGTCCGTAACCGAAAGAACGAAGCGGCCGAGGTGTTGATCGTCGAGTCGCTCGTCCGGACGGGGCAATGGAAAATGCTCAAACAGAGCCAGGAATCGACCAAGCTCGATGCCCGGCAGATCCAGTTCGTCACCAAGCTGCCCAAAGACGGCGAGACCGTCGTGCGCTACCGGGTTCGATACACCTGGTGACCGGGGGTGAGCGACCGCTGTCGGGTCGCGCCCGCGGCTACGTCAGACGCCGCCGAGAAAGTCCTGCTTGCCGACGTCCACGCCGGCCTGTCTCAGCAACGAGTAGGTGGCCGTGACATGGAAGTAGAAATTCGGCAGGGCCCAGCGCTGGATGAAGGGTAGCCCGTCCATTTCCAGGGTGCGGGTACGCAACGGGACGACGATGTGACGACGCTCCCCGCCCTCGAGCTGCGAGGGCGTGATGGTCTTCATCCAGTCGATGGTTTTTTGAACTCGCGCGATGAGCTCGTCGAGGGTCTGCTCCTCGTCGGGAAACTTCGGTGGCTCGAGCCCGGCAAGGCGCGCCGTGCTGTTCTTCGCAAAGTCCGTCGACAGCTGTACTTGGCGCTTGAGAGGGAACATGTCGGGCGCCAATCGCAGCCCCTCCAATACCCCCGGCTCAATCTTCTTCGCATCGGCGAAGGCCTTCGCCTTTCCCAAGATCTGGGCGAGGTTCTGCAACGTGGGAAGGAAGATTTCGGCAGTGCAGGCGTAGACGCTGAGTGACATGAGATTCTCCGTATTCGGTGTGGCATGTTAACCGGACGCCCATTGCCATTTTGATTCTTATAAGAAACAATAGGCGCTCTAAAAGCCTTGGGAGTCTCACCCATGTCGCAGTTTTGGTCTCCGGCTCATATGGCGACCTTCGCCAAGATCATCGATCTGAACGGGTTTTCAGCTGCCGCAAGGGCGCTCGGGGTACCCAAAGCCGCGGTCAGCCGCGCGATCGCCGAGCTCGAAGAAGAGCTTGGAGTGAAGCTCATGACCCGCACGACGCGTCGGCTCAAATTGACCCCTGCCGGCGAGCGTCTGCTGCCCACCTGCCGCGCCATTTTGACGGCCACGGACGACGCACGACGGCTTGCGGCCGAGCTCCTCGAGTCACGAAGCGGGCCGCTTCGGGTTCTCGCCGAACCCACCTTCGGTAGGGTGCTGCTTGCGCCGCTCGTGCCCCGGTTTCTCGAGCGCTACCCCAAGATTCCGCTCGATGTGGAACTGGGCGATTTGTCCGCCGAGTTGCCGACGGAGCACGATCTCGTGATTCGTGTGGGGGAAGATCCATCGGCCGATCGAGTATCTCGAGTGCTCGGCGCACCGCCCGCCATCCTTTGCGCTACCCCGACCTATTTGCAGAAGGCGGGTGAGCCTTCGGCGCCGGCTGATCTCGCGCGATTCGACATGCTCACGCCCGAAACACCCCCAGGGTCGCTCTTCGTGCTGCGGCTGACTCACGGTCGGCGCCGGGAGGAGGTCAGTGTGAGTCCCAAATTGGCCGTGAACGATCCCGCTCTGCTACACGCCTCGGTCGCGGCGGGTTTGGGCATTGGTCTGTTGCCAGAGTTTCTGTGCCGACAAGGGCTCGCTTCGCAACGCCTTAAAAAGGTACTGCCCGATTGGCTTCCGCCGGAGCAGGCGCCACTCTGCGCGGTTTACCCCGGCCGGCTGGCTGAGGATGAGCGGGTCAAAGCCTTCGTTGATTTTCTGGCGGCCAACCTCGTTCCGGCTCTCGCAGGTTAGAATTCGCCATCCCTCGTTTTTCACGTGTCCGGCTGAGGCCGGACAGAAGGATCTCCTCGATGTATCGCGCGCCCCTGAAAGATCTTCAGTTCGTCATCCACGAGTTGCTCGACGAGAGCGCTCTGCAAGCGTGTCCCGCGTTTGCCGATTACTCGCCCGAAGTCGCCGATGCCATCCTCGAAGAGGCGGGCAAGTTCGCGGAGAACGTACTCGACCCGCTCTATAAGAGCTCGGATCGCGAAGGCGCGCGTTGGACCACCGAAGGTGTCGTCACACCGAAGGGCTTCAAAGCCGCCTATCAGCAGTATGTCGAGGGGGGTTGGGCCGGGTTGCGTGCCTCGCAGGACAGCGGCGGGCAGGGTGCGCCGACCATGATCGGCACCGCCGTCGAAGAAATGTGGGCGGCTTCGAACTTATCGTTCAAGTTGTGCCCGATGTTGACGCAGGGCGCCGTCGAGGCGCTCGAGCATTACGGTACGGAGACACAGAAAACGCTCTTCCTGCCGAAGATGGTGAGCGGTGAGTGGACGGGCACGATGAATCTCACCGAACCTCAAGCCGGTTCGGACCTTGCAGCCATTCGTACGCGTGCGGCCCCTGAGGGCGATCATTACCGAGTATTCGGTCAAAAGATCTTCATCACTTACGGCGAGCACGACTTCACGCCGAACATCATCCATCTCGTGCTGGCTCGCATCGATGGGGCTCCGCCGGGGGTCAAGGGCATCTCGATGTTCATCGTACCGAAGGTATTGGTGAACGATGATGGCTCGCTCGGCGCGCGTAACGACGTGCAGTGTATTTCGATTGAGCACAAGCTCGGCATTCACGGCAGTCCGACCTGTGTGATGGCTTACGGCCAGAAAGAAGGCGCAATCGGTTATCTCGTGGGCGAACCGAATCGCGGGCTCGAATATATGTTCGTCATGATGAACGCGGCGAGACTTTCCGTCGGTCTCGAGGGCTATGCGGTTGCAGAACGCGCGTTCCAACAAGCTGCCGAGTGGGCCCGCACCCGCGTGCAAGGCAAGCCACCGGTGGCTCTTCCGCCCGGTCCCGCGCCGATCATCCATCACCCGGATGTGAAGCGCATGCTGCTCACGATGCGTTCGCAGGTCGAGGCGCTGCGGGCAGTGGCGCTCTACGGCGCCTACCAACTCGATCTCGGCGCCAAGCATGCCGATGAGAACGTGCGTCGCGCTGCACAGGCGCGCGGCGATCTCCTCATCCCCGTCATCAAAGGTTGTAGCACCGAATCGGGTATCGAGTTGGCCTCGCTCGGCGTTCAAGTCCATGGTGGCATGGGCTTCATCGAGGAGACCGGTGCAGCGCAGGCCTATCGTGACGTACGCATCACGACGATCTACGAAGGCACAACGGCGATACAGGCCAACGATTTCATCGGCCGCAAGATTGCGCGTGATCGGGGAGCGGCTATGGCGGCACTCGTTGTGCAGATGCGTCACGAACTTTTGGCAATCGATACCCGCGATGCGTCCGTCGATACCGCGCGTACGGCAGCGCTCGAGTCCATCGATGCGCTCGAGGCCGCCGTTCGTCAGGTTCTCGAGGCGTTTGCGCAAGGCCCTGAACGCGCGCTTGCCGTTTCGGTTCCGATGCTGCGTTTAACGGGCCTCGTGCTCGGCGGTTGGTTGCATGCGAAGGCGGCTGACGTGGCTGCCCGCAAATTGGCGGGCGAATCCGGAGATCGCGATTTTCTTCGCGGAAAATTGGCTTCGGCCCGCTTCTATGCGACCCATGTCTTGCCGCAGGCGCAGGCCTTGTCGAAGGTCGTGACCGCCGGCGCATCCAGCGTCCTCGAGGCCGACGCCGCCATCATCTGACGGAGCTTTGAAAATGACGTTCGATGTCCAGAGCGTGTCGCGACGCGAGTTTCTCGTCGGCTCCATGGCAAGCCTAGGCGCCGTCAGCAGTGCTTCCTTGGCATCGTCGTCCGAGAGCCCTCTACTTCAGCGACGGATCCCCTCGTCAGGCGAATCGATCCCCGTCATCGGGCTCGGAACGTCGGGGCCCTTTGAAGTCGGCATCGACTCCAAAGAACGCGATCCGCTCTCGGCCGTACTCGCCGGTTTTTTTGCTGCGGGGGCCAGCATGATCGACACCTCGCCGATGTACTCCTCTGCGGAGACCGTACTCGGCGATCTGCTTACGGCCGACATGCAGTCGAAAGCGTTCATCGCCACGAAGGTCTGGACGCGAGGCGAACGCGAAGGCCTGATGCAAATGACTCGCTCGATGGAGTTACTGCGTCGCAAAAAGATCGAGCTCATGCAGGTACACAATTTGCTCGATTTCGACGTTCACCTTAAGACGCTCCGCCGCTGGAAAGAAGAGGGCCGCATCCGTTACATCGGGATCACGCACTACACCGTCGACGCTTATCCGAAGCTCATGGATATCATCGAACGCGAGCCCATCGATTTCGTGCAGTTCAATTATTCGGCGACGACGACCTCAGCCGAGGATCGTCTCCTGCCGCTCTGCGCCGATAAAGGCGTCGCAGTGATCGTCAATCGCGCGTTCGATGACGGAAAAATCTTTGCTCGACTCAAGGATCGACCGTTGCCCCGGTGGGCAGCCGATATCGACTGTCGCAGTTGGGCGCAGTTGTTGTTGAAGTTCGTGATCTCACATCCGGCCGTCACGTGCGTGATTCCGGCAACGGGAAAGCTGCGCAATCTTGAGGATAACCTCGGCGCTGCGCGCGGGCGCCTGCCCGACATGCGGCAACGACAATCGATCGTCGAGGCGGTCGCCTAAAAGAATTTAGTTCGTACGAGCGATCCGGAAGCCGCGAGTGCTCGTGCGTGCGGTCGTTTCATCGGCATCACGCGCCGTTGCGCGAATGTCATCACCACCGTTGAACCAGGAGCCGCCTCGCACCACGCGACGGTCGCAGTCGCCCGATGTATTGGCGATTCCGCTAGTCGGAGCGTTTCGGTAGGTTTCACTCCAGCAGTCGAGAACCCACTCTTCTGCATTCCCGAAAAGATCGTGAACACCGAAAGGATTGGCTTGAAAACTCGCTGCTGGCGCAGTTCCCGCGAAGCGGTCTCGGCAGTCGAATACCGCTTCGAGACCGAGCGATCCGCGACCGGTCGCATCGGCAACGTTAGCGAAGCGACAGGCGTCGGCAGGGTTCTCTCCCCAAAAACGCTCGCCCGTCGTCCCGGCGCGCACGACGTACTCCCACTCGGCTTCGGTGATGAGTCGATAGTTGTGACCCGTCTTGACGCCGAGCCACTCCGCATAGGCTTTGGCATCATCCCAACTGATGCAAACCACCGGATCATTTTCGGTTTGCGGAAAGCCCGGACTGTTCCAG
>JBMTZJ010000019.1:0-16751 GCA_049455515.1 Steroidobacteraceae bacterium | reverse complement strand
AAAAAAGGCAAGCTCGACGCCGCCAAGATGGCATCCCGTATGGCGCTGCTGACTCCCGTTCTCGAGTATCCGGCAATCAAGGATGTCGACCTCGTCATCGAAGCCGTTTTCGAAGAGATGGGTGTCAAAGAAAAAGTATTCCGTACCTTGGATTCGACGGTCCGACAAGGAGCGATTCTCGCGACAAACACCTCTACGCTGGACGTCAATCAGATCGCGGGGTTCACGTCACGACCACAGGATGTCATCGGACTGCACTTTTTCAGTCCGGCGAACGTGATGCGTCTGCTCGAGGTGGTCCGTGGGGCCAAGACGGCTCCGGATGTGCTTGCAACCGCGATGTCTCTGTCTAAGAAGATCAAGAAAACTGCTGTGGTCTCAGGTGTGTGCGATGGCTTCATCGGCAATCGAATGATCCATCATTACTCTGCGCAAGCGATGCAGATGGTCAACGAAGGCGCCAGTCCGGAGCAGATCGACCGCGCAGTCGAGAAATTCGGATTTGCGATGGGGCCGTTTCGTATGGGTGACCTCGCAGGAAACGACATTGGTTGGCATATCCGCAAACGTCAGTACGCTGAAGGGTCACTTAAAGTGCGGCAAGTGATCGCGGACAAGCTCTGCGAGCTCGGACGCTTCGGACAAAAGACGGGGGCGGGATGGTACGACTACAAAAAGGGTGACCGGACGGCATATCCCTCGGCAGTGGTGGCATCGATGATCGACGAGGCGCGAAAAGCGGCCGGAACGCCACTGCGCAAACTCGACGATCGCGAGATTGTCGATCGCCTTGTATATGCGTTAGTCAATGAAGCGGCGCGAATTCTCGATGAAAAGATTGCACAACGTGCGTCAGACATCGACATTGTTTATTTGATGGGTTACGGCTTTCCCATTTGGCGTGGGGGCCCGATGCATTACGCCGACTCCCAAACCCTTTATGAGGTGTCACGCCGCATGCAGCGTTTCGCGAATCAACCTGGAGGGGACGCCGAGTTTTGGAAACCGGCAGCGCTTATCGAGCGTTTGGCGTCAGAGGGTCGATCGTTCACGGGAGGTGCCGTATGAGCTCCGTTTCGAAAAGTCGAGAGGCCGTCATCGTGTCCACGGCCCGTACGCCTCTCGCCAAAAGTTGGAAAGGCGCGCTCAACCTGACTCATGGCGCCACCATGGGTGCGCATGTCATCAAGTCCGCCGTGGAGCGAGCGGGAATCGATCCTGCATCGATCGACGACGTGATCATGGGCTGCGGGAACCCGGAAGGCGCGACGGGACTCAACATTGCAAGGCAGGCTGCGTTACGCGCCGGGTTACCCGTCAGCGTACCCGGGCTGACCGTGGCGCGATTTTGCTCATCCGGACTGCAGGCGATTGCGCTCGCCGCTCAGCGAGTTATTGCCGACGAAGGTGATGTCTTTGTGGCCGGCGGCCTTGAGTCCATCTCCTGCGTTCAGGCAGAAGCCAACCGGCATATGCTGACGGAAGCGTGGTTGCTCAAGAACAAGCCGGCGGTCTATCACACCATGTTGCAGACCGCCGAAACCGTCGCGGCGCGCTATGGGATTTCTCGTGAACGTCAGGACGAGTACGGTGCGCGAAGTCAGCAGCGTGCATGTGCGGCCAAAGCGGCTGGACATTTTGATGCTGAGATCGCGCCGATTACTGTCCGGATGGCGGGTATCGATCAGTCGGCGGGCGGAAAGCTCTTCACCCGCGAGGTCACACTCTCGCAAGACGAAGGGTTGAGGGAAGGTACGACCGTCGAGGCGATCGCCAAGATCAAATCTGCAACGCCTGGCGGGACAGTCGCAGCCGGGAATGCGAGTCAGTTTTCCGACGGCGCGGGAGCCTGCGTGGTGATGAGCGCGACTGAGGCAGCGCGATGCGGCGCTAAACCGCTCGGCATCTTTCGCGGATTTGCAGTCGCCGGCTGCGAACCGGACGAAATGGGTATTGGCCCGGTATTTGCCGTTCCGAAGCTACTCAAGCGCGCCGGGGTAAAGATCGAAGATATCGGTCTTTGGGAGCTCAACGAAGCCTTCGCGGTTCAGGTCTTGTACTGTCGCGATCGCTTGGGGATACCCGACGACCGTCTGAATATTGACGGTGGTGCGATCGCTATTGGACATCCCTACGGCATGAGTGGTCAGCGACTCGTTGGCCATGCTTTGCTCGCCGGCAAACGACTCGGGGTCAAGTATGTCGTGACTACCATGTGTGTTGCGGGCGGTATCGGGGCTGCGGGCCTCTTCGAGGTGCTCTGATGCGACGTATTCTTGCGGTGACGCTTGTATCACTGCTCTCCATCGTCGCATCACGTTCAGTCATGGCCATAGAAATCCCTGAATATCGAGTCATCGAGCAAGAAGGTGCTTACGAGCTCCGCGAGTATTCGCCGTACCTGATTGCCGAAACGGAAGTGGAGTCCGGATTCATGAATGCCGGCAACGTCGCATTCGGCCGGCTATTTCGCTATATCAGTGGCGCGAATACGAGTCAGACCGAGATCGCCATGACAGCGCCTGTCGAACAGGCTCGAGAAGCGCGTGGTCAAAAAATTGCGATGACAGCGCCGGTCGAGCAGGCGAGTGTCGACGGTGTCTATCGCGTTGGCTTCGTCGTTCCTCGAAAGTTCAATCGAGAGACCGTGCCGAAGCCCGTCGATTCTCGAATTACGATTCGCGAGGTACCTGCACGAACGGTGGCCGTTTGGCGTTATTCCGGCCGCTGGACCGAAGAAAATTTTCGCGAGCACGAACGTGATCTCCGCGCATTGCTCGCCCGTAAGGGGTTACGCGCCACATCGGGCGACAGCGCCATCATCGCGCGTTACGACGCACCTTTCATGCCTTGGTTCATGCGCCGAAACGAAGTGCTCATTCCGATCGAGGCCTCTGGTCAACGTCAATGACCGACCTACGCAGTCTTCGACCTCTCGAAACACTCGATCGTCGGACGTTCGTCACGACGGCGCTCGCAGGAGGTTTCGCGGCTGCAGCGCTTCCCATCAGTGCGACGACCATCAGCACTGATGCATCGGGACTCGAGACGGGGGAGACGCGCATCCCCGTTGCCGACGGAGAGCTACCCGCATTCTTTGCACGTCCGTTACGTAACGAAAACCTCCCTGTAGTTCTCATCGTACAGGAAATTTTTGGCGTTCACGAACATATCCGGGATGTTTGTCGGCGCTTCGCAAAACGCGGCGCCTTGGCGATCGCTCCGGAGCTCTTCGCTAGACAAGGAAATCCTGCTTCAGTACCGGACATCCAGGCATTGATGCGGGACATCGTCTCAAAAGTTCCAGATCAACAAGTGATGGCGGATCTCGATGCGACCGTGAAGTGGGCTCGCCGTGAGGGCGCTACCGGGAAAATCGGGATTACAGGATTCTGTTGGGGTGGCCGAATCACCTGGCTGTATGCCGCGCACTCCAAAGAGATTGCGGCGGGTGTTGCCTGGTACGGGCGTGTATTGGGTCAGCCGAGCGCGTTGCAGCCCAAACATCCTGTCGATGTGGCAGCCGCGCTCAAGGCGCCCGTGCTCGGACTCTACGCAGGCCGTGATGGCGGAATACCGTTGAGCTCGGTCGAGCGCATGAACGCAGCGCTGGCGACGCCCAGCTCATCGGCCGCTGCAAAGATGTCTCGCATCGATGTCTATCCCGAGGCTCAACACGGTTTTTACGCAGACTATCGGGCGTCTTATCGTGCTGAAGACGCATTGCCTGCATTTCAAAGTGCCGTGGATTGGTTCTCCCGATTCGGAGTCAGCCTCCGGAGCGCTTTGCCGTCCAGCCGAGACGCGTCAACTCTGTGACCAGCAGATCGCGATGATCGCCCTGAATCTCGATCACGCCATTACGCACCGTGCCGCCGCTTCCGCAGCGTTTCTTGAATTGTTTGGCGAGGTCTTCGAGCGCTGAAGGCGCCAGAGGCAAGCCTGTTATCACAGTGACCCCCTTGCCGCCCCGGCCCTGAGTTTCTCGGCCGACGCGAACTACGGCATCTTTGCCCGTCGATTTATGAGGCGCTACTAGAGCGCCAGCGAGCGATTTTCGCTTGGCATCGATATTCATGAGCGCGAGCCTATCAGGCTAGAATGAATCCATGAAATGCGCACTGGGCTTGATTATCTCCGCAGCGTTGTCGCTATCGTCCGTGGCACTTTCGGCAAACGCCACCTCGGTACCCGACCTTGAAAGCGAGTTGACCGAACTCCTCGACACTGTCACAGGGCGTTACTCCGGCGAGGTGCTCGACCCGACCGACTTTTCGGGTGAACGCAAGATGCTGCTCCATCACAAGATCGTCAGAGTCGATCTGCCGCGGTTCGGGGAATACGTGCTCTATCACCAGATCTCACGCGATGCGCTCGACTCCGCGCAGCCTTGGCAACAAAAGCTTTACGTATTCGATCAGAGCGCGAGTCGCAGACAGAATGTCATGCGATCGTTTGTGATTCCGAGCGAGCTCGGCCTTGCGAATTTTGAGGCGGATCCGGTCCGATTCCAGAAACTCGCCACCGCAGGCTCTCCAGAGGAAGCTGGGCTTCAAGGGTTCCCAGACGGGTGTAAAATCCGCTGGACTCGCGAGGCAGATGCCGTTTTTGTCGCACGAGTTCGTCGCCAAGACTGCCGCTATGACAGTGCGACGTTTCGCCAGCGAGTTTCTGCCGGAATGACCTATCGAGTCACCTCTCAAAGTTTAGGTCTCGAGGAGGTGTTTTTCGGGGCCAACGGGGCACCGCTATTTCCGTCACGGGGGCTGCTTACCGTCGCACGCAAGCCCTCGACCGTCGCGGCAGTTTTGGCAGCTTCGAGACCCGAGGAATGGAGACGCCTCGATCCGGAGCGCACGATTTACATGGATCTCGAGTCGGGACGGATCGTTTTCGAGCTGTCTCCCACTTTTGCCCCTCAGCACGTCGAAAATATCCGTGCACTCGCTCGGTCGGGTTGGTTCGAAGGCCTCAGTATCAACCGCGTTCAGGATAACTTCGTGACGCAATGGGGTGATCCCGACGGTCAAAAGCCGATCGTCGGCGCCGCGGTGCGATTACCACCTGAGTTCGAGCGGAGCTGGACACCTGATATCAATTTCAACGCGTTGCCCGACGGCGATGTATTCGCTCCAGAGGCTGGCTTCGTCGAGGGTTTCTGGGCGGCTGGCGATCGAAAAGCAGGCCGAATATGGCTCGCGCATTGTTACGGCACGCTCGGAGTCGGACGTGATACCGCCGCAGATTCCGGAAGCGGAGCCGAGTTGTATGTGGTCATCGGGCATGCGCCCCGTCAACTCGACCGCAACATCACGGTGGTGGGTCGAGCCGTTAGCGGGATGGAGTTATTGGCCTCGCTGCCGCGCGGCACCGAAGCGTTGGGTTTTTACAAAACCGCCGCAGAGAGAACGCCGATCCGACGCTTTCGTTTAGCAGCCGACGTCCCAACGGCTGAGCGAACTGAACTCGAGTTGCTGCGTACCGACTCTGCCAGTTTTCTAGAAGTCGTCGAGGCGCGTCGCAATCGTCGCGACGAGTGGTACAAAGTCCCTGCGGGACAAATCGACGTGTGCAGTGCACCGTTGCCAGTGCGACGCGTTACTCCTGACGTAATCGCGCCGAGCGGCTCAGGCGGCTGATACCCAAGGCTCCGCTCCTGACGACCTCCAATATTTGAGCGCCCTTAGAGAGATCGGTGACGAACTTATCGATCTCGACCTCGTTTGCGGTGAGCTCGACGATGAATCCTTCGCTTGCCGGGTCGATGACTCGACCACCGGCGCGGATGACATAGCCGCGGACGGCATCAGCTTGCTCTGGTCTAACTTTGAGCTTGAGGATCGCCAGCTCTCTCTCGATATGTTCACCTTGTGTCATGTCTTCCACTGACACGACATCGATGAGCTTGTTGAGCTGACTCACGATTTGTTGGATGACGGAGTCCGACCCGCGGGTCACCAGCGTGATACGCGAGACCGTGGGATCATCAGTCGCCGCGACCGATAGGGACTCAATGTTGTATCCCCGAGTCGAGAATAGTCCGGCGACCCGAGTAAGGGCTCCAGCCTCGTTTTGAAGGTTGATGGCGATGATGTGGCGCATGACGGGTAGAGCATATTGCACGGGACAATCGAACTGGTAGTCTGGATAGCCCCCCGCCCGCAATTTGGTTGTCCCTCATGTCACAGATTCCCGCGCCTCACCCGCGAGCCGGCTCGACGATGTCGGGTGCCGAAATGATCGTGCAGGTGCTCGCTGACGAGGGGACAACCGCTATTTTCGGATACTCGGGCGGCGCCATCCTGCCCACGTACGATGCCGTTTTTTTGTACAACCAAGCACAGTCCGAGCGCGGTCTTCCGCAAATGCCGTTGATCGTTCCAGCCAACGAACAGGGCGCTGGGTTCATGGCTGCGGGCTACGCGAGAGCCAGCGGAAAAGTGGGCGTGTGTCTCGTAACCTCTGGCCCCGGGGCCACCAATACGGTTACTCCGGTTCGCGACTCGATGGCCGACTCGATACCGATGATCGTAATCTGCGGCCAAGTACCGACGGCAGCCATCGGCACGGACGCCTTTCAAGAGGCGCCGGTCCCCGCGATCATGGGTTCGATCGCCAAACATATATTTTTGGTAACGGACCCCGACAAACTCGAAGCGACAATTCGTACGGCCTTCGAGATTGCGCGAACTGGTCGACCAGGTCCTGTTGTCATCGACGTTCCCAAAGACGTACAGAATTGGACAGGAACCTTCAAAGGCGAGGGCGTTCTACCCATTCCGGGGTATCGGAAACGACTCTTCGCGACTGCTCATGCCGGTATCGAAGATGACGAAGCTGCCGATTTCTTTGCGATGTTGTCTGAGAGCAAGAGACCGCTGCTCTACGTCGGTGGCGGTGCGATCAACGGGGATGCCTCTGATGCATTGACCGAGTTCGCTACCTCATTCGGTATTCCCGTCGTTACCACTTTAATGGGGATCGGGGCATTCGATACGACGCATCCGCTTTCCATGAGCATGTTGGGGATGCATGGCGCCGCGTTCGCCAACTATGCCGTCGAGGATTGCGACCTGCTGATTGCGGTGGGCTCACGCTTCGATGACCGTGTCGCGGGGGTGCCCTCCCGATTCGCTCCCAAAGCCAAAAAAGTTGCCCACTTCGATATCGATCGTGCCGAAATCAACAAGGTCAAGCGAGTTGATTGGAGTCATGTTGGGCAACTGCGTGATGCGCTGGAGTCACTGACGCGATACGGGAGAGATACCGGCTTCCGCCGGGACTTCTCGAAGTGGCACGAAGAGCTCTCGGCTCTTCGAAAAAATCATGCGATGAATTACGACCGTAACAGCGAGCTCATCCAGCCGTACTATGTCATCGAAGAGATCAATCGCCTGACGCAGGGCGAAGCGATCATTGCCACCGGCGTCGGTCAGCACCAGATGTGGGCTGCGCAGTACTTTGATTTCAGAAAGCCGCGGCTTTGGCTCACGTCTGGCTCGATGGGGACGATGGGCTTCGGTTTGCCCGCGGCGATCGGCGCACAGGTCGCAAATCCGAAGGCGCTGGTCATCGATATCGATGGCGACGCCTCGATTCGTATGAACTTTGGCGAGTTGGAAACCGTCACCACCTATGACTTGCCCGTCAAGGTGGTGGTTCTCAATAATTTTGGCGATGGCATGGTCAAGCAGTGGCAAAAATTGTTCTTCAAAGGTCGGATGTCCGCCAGCGACAAATCGCTACACAAAAAAGACTTCGTCAAAGCCGCGCAAGCCGACGGCTTTCCGTATGCGATACGCCTCGATAAAAAATCCGACGTCCCGCGGATAATCGAGGAGTTCGTTCGATATCCGGGACCCGCATTCCTTGAAGTCATCATCGATCCCGACGCAGGGGTTTATCCGATGGTCGGCCCGGGTCAATCGTATGACGCCATGATCACCGGCGATTTCATCGTCGCAAGGCATGCTGTCAAGGATGTCGAGGCGCCGGGTCCGTCAGAGATGTTCTGACATCCCGTCGGTCTCGACCGTTAAGTCCTTTCGAGCAGGCGAAAGCCAGCCGGGGCGTCGAGAGAGAGTGATTTCACGAGAGCAAAGACTTCAAGCCCCGAAGAGAGCCCGAGTGCCCTCACGGCCAACGGCGTGACGGCCGCGAGCAAGATTTGGCTACCAATCTCCACTTCGATTAATACGGTTCCATCGCCGCGATCGCGAACTCGACCTATCTTCCCCCGCAATGAATTACGCACCGAAAGCCCCATAGGCGCTTGAGTTGCGATGATGACTTCGTTCGCGGGCACGTACGCCCTGAAAACAGCTCCTAAACGCGCGGGAATCGATGGGAGATAAACGTCCTGTCCTTCGAGTATCGCAACGCCGTCATCGTGAGTCGTTTCCGCTGAGCGGCGCCTCAGCGACAGCAAACTACCGATATCCGCTCTCATGGAAAGCAAGGGTGTATCTGCTCGACCAACAAGTGTTTGTACCTCGCCGCTCGCGACGACTGATCCGGACTCGAGTAGAACGAGGTGATCTGCGAGGCGAAGAACCTCGGCAAGACTATGAGTCACATAGATCGAGGGAACGGCAAACTCTTGCTTGATGCATTCGAGTAAATCGAGGATCTCGCTCCTCCGCGGCGCATCGAGTGCAGCCAGTGGTTCATCAAGAAGTAACAGGGCAGGGTTTGCCAAAATTGCGCGCCCCAGTGCGACACGTTGCCGCTCGCCGCCCGAGAGTTGGTGCGGCCATCGCTTGAGAATCGAGGCGAGGTCGAGCGCTTTAATGACCTGTTCGCGTGAAGGTCCCTGCTGTCGTTTAGATCGGCGGGTGCCAAAATCGAGATTGGCAGCGACATTGAGGTGGGGAAACAATAATCCGTCTTGAGGGACCCAGCCGATTGCGCGCTGCTCCGAGGGAAGATCGATACTCCGATCCGAATCGAAAAAAACCGTGCTGCCGACGATGATGCGCCCTCGGTGCGGCCGTAGCGTTCCGCTGATCAGATCGAGCAGCGTAGATTTTCCGGATCCGGATGAACCGAATACTGCCGTACATCCCTGTGCAGGCGCGTCGAATTTTATTTCGAGTGCAAAGTCGCCACGCCTGACAGCGATATCGACCGAAATCATCTTCTGACGCTCCATCGCTGTGCGCGGCGGCCGAGCCACTCCGCGGCGAGCAAGGCGATCACCGCGATCGTCATCGATATCAAGGCAAGCTTCATGGCGACAGTCTCACCACCCGGCGTTTGAAGTGCGCCGTAGATGGCGAGTGCGAGCGTCTGTGTTTCACCGGGGACATTGGCCGCAAAAGTAATGACTGCGCCGAACTCACCGAGGCAAATGGCGAACCCGAGGACGGCGGCCGCAGAGATACCCGGTAGTGCCAGAGGCAGGGTGACGGAGAAAAAGCTGTCGACAGTACTCGCACCGAGACAGCGGGCGGCCGACTCGAGTCTGGGGTCGATGGACTCCAGCGACAGGCGGATCGTCCGAACCATGATGGGAAGAGCCACGATACCCGCGGCGAGGGCGGCACCATTAGCCGTGAACACCAGCCGTACGTCAAAGTAGGTGTCGAGCCAACGGCCGACCGGGCCCTGAACTCCAAAGATAAGGAGTAAGGCGTAGCCCACGACGACGGGGGGAAGAACGAGCGGCGAATGAACGAGCGCATCGAGCACGGTACGGCCCGGGAACGTTTTACGTGCTAGTAGCCAACCGAGACCCACCGCTAAAGGTAGCGTGAAAACGAGGGCGCGTACGGCAACGCTCAAACTCGTCAGTACGGCCAGCCATTCGGATTCAGACAATGTCACCCTTGCATCCTATACTTCATCTCATGAAATACCTGCATACGATGGTCCGTGTGACCAACATTGAGACCTCACTACAATTTTATCGAGATGCGCTGGGTTTGGAGGTGATCTCCACCAAGGAAGTGCCCAAACGGCGTTTCACCTTGGTGTTTCTCGCTGCGCCTGGCGACCATTCAGCGCAGATTGAACTGACCTATAACTGGGATCCTGAAACGTATACCGGTGGACGAAATTTCGGACACGTGGCGTATGCAGTCGAAGATATCTATGCCGCGTGTCATCGTCTGATGAGCCATGGCGTCACGATCCTTCGGCCGCCGCGCGATGGCCGTATGGCATTTGTCCGGTCGCCTGACGGTATATCGATAGAGCTACTACAACAGGGCGGGGCGAGAACACCCGAAGAGCCTTGGATATCAATGCCAAACACAGGCACTTGGTAATGTCGTGCGGCGGCTGAGCACCCGCTTGACTCGATGTGCCATCGTCCTCGGGGCGATGGTCATGATGCTCGCGGGCTGTGCCGGGCCCCGTGCTTATCTCGGAGAACCCCTCACCCTCGCTACCGCCGATTCGGGATATCGCGGCACGCAAGTGGTGCCGCTTCGTCAGAACGACGAGATGTTGATGATCGTCAGTCTCTCCGGCGGTGGGATGCGTGCTTCCGCGATGGCCTACGGCCTCTTTGAGCAGCTTGCCGCAGATACTGCGATTCGAGGATCGAAGACCTCCCGGCTTCTTGACGAGATCGATGTGATCTCTGCGGTCTCAGGCGGAGCTGTTCCTGCAGCCTACTTCACGCTTTACGGAGATCGAGTATTCCGGGATTTTGAGTCCCGGTTTCTCAACGAGGATTTCACGGCAACGGTTCGTCGCGCCATTCTGCTCGACCCGAGAAATTGGCTCCGAATGGCTTCCAGCGAATATTTTCGAGGTGACTTATACGCAGAATATTTTGATCGCCGACTGTTCAAGGGAGCGACCTTCGATGATCTCGGTAAGCAGGGGGATCGACCCTTTCTTATCATCAACGCTACGGATATCGCCCTCGCAAGCCGCTTCGAGTTCACCCAAGACAGTTTCGATCTGATCTGTACCGATCTCTCCCGATTCCCGATTTCGCGAGCGATAGCCGCATCGACCCTGATCCCCGCATTACTCACGCCCATCACCATTAAAAATCGTGCAGGTCGCTGTGACTACGGCCTCCCGGACTGGGTATCGAAGACCATGCAGAACGGTGACCACAGCTCCCGGGAGTACTTTCGTGCTTCGGTATTGAGTTCTCGCTCTGATACCTCTCGATTCGGATATCTGCACCTTGTCGACGGCGCGCTTAGCGACAACCTCGGAGCGCGTGCGTTGTTAGATGCCCTGTCGGATGGCAGTCGATGGATGACATGGCGCGAGGCGCCGAGTCCTGGGAGTCGACGAAAGTTAGTTTATGTTTCGGTCAACGCTGGCGATTGGAAATCCACGCAAGTCGGTCTAAACAGACAACCGCCCGACGCGCTGCAGATGTTACGTCTGATGGGTACCGTGCCCGTCGATCGGTACTCGGCAGAGAGCCGTGTATTACTTAATGAGGCGCTCGCTCAGCATGCAATCAAGGAAGGTGCCGAGCTCTATCACATCGAGATCGATCTCGAATCCTTGCGTGGCGACCCTAAGTTGACGCGTCTCGTAGAACTACCGACATCTTTCACGTTACGCCCAGCGGATGCTTTGGCGTTGCGATGCGCGACACGTCGGATGCTTCATGCCTCTACGGATTACCAGAGACTTATGCGCGACATCTCCGGTACGGTCGGGTCTTCATCAATTTGCAGTAGATGAAAATGGTAGTGCACTCACTTACCAAGTCATCGAAATGCCTTTGGTTTTGAGATACGGCTCAAGACCCTCTTTACCAAACTCGCGGCCCCATCCGGATTGTTTGTTGCCGCCAAAGGGCACCGCCGGATCGATGGCGGCGTGCATATTGACGCTGACTTGTCCCGCGTCAATCTTCCGAACCATCTGCATGGCGATACCGAGATCACGTGTCCAGACGCTACCGGAGAGTCCGTAAATCGTCGAGTTTGCGGCACGCGCTACCGAATCGAGATCATCATCACCAAACGTCTGCACACAAAGCACCGGTCCAAAGATTTCGTTCTTCACCGGAGTCATCTCGTTATTAGTACGAGACAGAACGGTAGGCTCGAAGAAGTATCCCGGTCGTGTGGGGGAGCCCCCGCCGCAGACCACATCCGCACCTTCTTTACGGCCTGCCTCGACAAATCCCGCGACGCGCTCACGTTGTTGCGCGGAGATCAGCGGGCCGAATTCGGATGATGGATCGAGCCCCGGCCCGAGCTTCATCGATCGAGCGATTGCGGCAATGCCCTCAACGACTTTATCGTGTACTTTTTCGTGCACGAAAAGACGTGTACCCGCCATGCAGTTTTGTCCCTGCAAGAAAAAGCAGGCTCGAGCGGCACCGGGAATGACTTGCTCGAGATCGGCATCCTTGAACACGACGACCGGCGACTTGCCACCAAGCTCGAGCGTGACTTTCTTGAGATTGCCCGCAGCGGCCTTGACGATAAGGCGACCCACCTCGGTGGACCCCGTGAAAGCAATTTTGTCCACGCCCGGATGTGCAGCGAGCGCGGCCCCCGCGGACTCCCCAAAACCGTTGACGATGTTGATAACGCCGTCGGGTACGCCGGCTTCCTGACAAATCTCGGCCAGTCGCATCGCGGTAAGCGGGGTGAGCTCCGCAGGCTTCAGCACGAGCGTACAGCCCGTAGCGAGTGCCGGGGCGATTTTGAGCATCACCATAGGTAGTGGCGAGTTCCATGGCGTGATGGCACCCACGACGCCAATCGGCTCACGCAAGGTGAACGAGAGCGCTTCACCCGGCAGCTTTCCTTGCGGAGCGGCGGGGATCGTTGCGCCCTCGATCTTGGTAGGCCACCCGGCGTAGTAGCGGAAGAATTCGGGGACGACCATTCCACACACATATTGGGCGAGGGGCGTGGGGAGTCCGTTATCAAGAATCTCGAGCTCACATAACTGCTGAAAGTTGGCGACGATCAAGTCGGAGACTTTCCAAAGAACGGCGCTACGTTGGGCCGCCGTGAACTTTGACCAAGGCCCCTCGAATGCCGCTCGCGCTGCCTTTACCGCAGCGTCAATCTCGGCAGCACCACCCGCAGAGCAGCTCGAAATCTTGAGACCCGTCGCCGGATCATGGATATCGATGGAGGCTCCTGAGGTCGGATGCATCCACTTGCCATTGATGAAATGTCCGTGCGAGCGCGCGAGAAAATCCAGCGTCGCTTTGGAAAGACTGTAGTTCGACAAGGCCGACGTGTGCGCGCTCATGATGACCCCCGGGCTAGTGACTCTGAATCCTAAAGCTCCGAAACCAATGCGCTGCTGATCTGCGGAAATCGCGACCGGTGTGTGGCCGTGACCAGGCTGTGTTAACGCAACCGAATGACGACCTTCCCCGTATTTTTTCCGGCGAGTAGGTGTTCGACGGCATCGGCGACCCGTTCGAGCCCGACGAAGGATGTCGGATCGATCAGAGCCCGCAACTTACCGTTGTGGAAAAGATCGAGAATCCGAGCGACGCTGTCGTCGAAGTACTCGGGGAAAGCCTGATTTTGAAAACCCCGAATCGATGCCGACTTCCAATACAGTTTTCGGTAGGCACGTGGCTGCGGAACGAGTTCGACTTCTTTATCGAAATCCGAAGTATGGCCACTGACGATGACACGACCGCGAAAGGCCACGTGGTCTACGAAAGCATCGAAGATTTCACCGCCCACCGAGTCATAGGCGACATCGATACCTTTCGGATACTCGTTTTCAAGAACGTCACGAACATTTTCGCGACGATAATTGATTGGCCGATCGACACCGAGCGCTTTCAGCAACTCGACCTTTTCGTCGCTGCCGGTGATACCGATGACATGACACCCACGTAATTTCGCGAACTGAACGACGAAGTGGCCGAGACCCCCTGCGGCTGCGGATACTGCGACGATATCTCCGTCGCGAACCTCGGCGATTTTCTCGAGTCCGACCATCGCCGAAATACCCGTCGGGATCAGTGCGAGCGTCTCAGCGGTAGGCTCGCGTACGGGAATGACTTTGTTCGCTACAGCGATCTGATATTCGCGATATCCCGAACCGAGCCGACTGGCGGCCACCGCGTCTCCTTCGTGAAGATGACTGACCCCGCGACCTACGGCCACGACCCGCCCGACGGTTTCGATACCCATATCGAACGGCGGATTCACTTTGACGTAGCGGACAGAGTTACGGCAAAGATTTTTGTCGAAAATAGCATTGCAGCCCGCAAACTCGTTGCGAATAACCACCTCTCCGGCCTGAGGTGCTCGCCAGACTTCTCTGACGACTTCCGTCGATGTTCGGAAGTCCCCAGTTATCTTGCTGATGACCAGCTTTCGATAATCCGATGGGTGGGTGATGTCCGTCATGGTCGTTGTCGCTGATTCGATTGGCCGCGTAGAGTGGAAGGACAAGCTTATCCCACAGAGGTTGCCAGCGTGCCTACCATCCTAATTACCGGAACATCGCGCGGACTGGGGCTCGAATGCGTACGTCAATATGCGGAGGCGGGCTGGACCGTTCTGGCGTGTGCCCGAAACCCTAGTGCTTCATCGCCGCTACAGGCGTTAGCCTCAACTCACCCGAAACAGGTCAGAACACTTGCGCTTGACGTCGAGGACCATGCCGCCATCGATCAACTGGCATCCGAGCTGAATGGGACGGCCATCGATGTCTTGCTCAATTCTGCCGGTACGATGGGTAATGGCAGTTTTGCAAAAGAAGGCCTCGCGTTCGGCAGTTTCGGACGATCCGATTACAAAGATTGGGAGAGCGTTTTCCGTCTCAACGTATTCGGCCCGATGAAAATGTCTGAAGCATTCGTCGAACACGTCGCGCAATCCAATCAGAAAAAGATCGTCACACTGACCAGTATGCTCGGCTCGGTGGGCATCAATCGCCTCGGCGGCCTGTATGCGTATCGAGCAAGCAAGGCTGCCGTCAACGCCATGATGAAGTCGATGGCTATCGATCTCGCAAAATCTCGGGGCATTGCCGCCACGGCACTGCATCCCGGATGGGTACGTACCGATTTAGGCGGTCCCCAGGCGGATATCGATGTCGAATCGAGTGTGGCCGGGATGCGTAAAGTCATCGACTCGCTCACGCTCGAGACCGCAGGACGCTTCTGGGTCTACGACGGCAGCGAACTACCTTGGTAACACGGACTAGAAATACATCGTCGACATCGTCTTGCGACTGGGGTCGTAAGCCGAATAGGTTTTTCCGATCGTCGAGGCATCTCCGAGCGCTTGTACCGCAAGGTCAGCGAGGTCAGCGCGTCCGATGAAACTGAACGCGGCCGGATCTTCGGCGAGTACGGCCGTCCCCGATGTGGGGACATCCCCAAGCCCGCCCGGACGAATAATGGTGTAGTCGAGTCCACTCGCGCGAAGGTGGTCCTCTGCTTGGGTTTTCAAGGCGATGACTTCCGCCAGAAAACGCTTAGAGAAACCCGGTGCAGCATCTGAGGAATCGCCTGCACCAATCACTGTGATGAAAACGAAACGTTTGACTCCTGCTCCCCGGGCGGCGTCGATGACGTTGCGGTTACCGATATAGTCGGGCCGTTTGTGTTGTTCGCCTCGGGTGGTACCCAGCGTCGAAATGACCGCAGAAAAACTTTTCGAACCGATAGCGGCTTCGACTTGTTCGGCATCGAGCGCATCAGCAACGACGGTATCCACACCTAATTTTTCGAGTTCTGTCGTATTGGAAGTGCTGCGTACCGCTACCGTGACGGCTTCGCCGCGCTCACGAAGTTTGCGAACGATCTCGAGACCTGTTCCGCGCGTGCCTCCGAAGACGAGAACGGGCCCACCCGGCGAGACGTACTCCGACGCAGCACGAATATTGGTGGGTTCGTGAGACGAACCGCTCAGCCAGAAGAAGTACGTCAGTATGAAAAGCACTAGGGCTAAAACGAGCCCACCAATCGCTTTAAGCACTCCGAACAGCAGCTTCTTCATGGTCTTGATCCTCGCTTAACGGGCGCCAGGCGGCGCATAAGTTTCGATCCAGTCCTTGACCGTCTTGTACCAGAAGAGAGAGTTCTGCGGCTTCAGAATCCAGTGGTTCTCGTCCGGATAGTAAACAAACTTTGAAGGCACACCACGCTTTTGCAGCGTGTTGAAAAGCTCGATGCCCTGATTCACGGGTACTCTCATATCGAGCTGCCCGTGAATGACGAGGGTCGGTGTCGCGAAATTGCCGGCAGACGTGTGCGGTGAGTATCGGGCGAATTCTTCGGGGCGTTCCCAGAATTCGAAAAATCGATCTCGCTCGGCACCGTAATCCGCACCGATTTGAGTGAAGTTGTTGTAGACCGCCGCGTGGGCGATCAGGGTCTTGAACGGATGCGCTCGGCCGAGAAGAGTGCTCGCGAGAAATCCACCATAGCTACCACCTCCCGCGACCATGCGCTCTGCATCGACATAAGGTTTGGCAGATAGCCATTCCGCTGCCTTGATGGTGTCCTCGTAAGGCTTGGTGATTCGATCGGGGTTGATGGAGTCGGCGAACGCCTGCCCAAAACCACTCGATCCGTGGAAATTGTGCCAGGTCACGATATAGCCCCAGTTCGCAAACACCTGGGCGTTCCAGCGCCATTGAACGGCATCTTGAATGCCGTTGTGTGGGCCGCCATGCAGCAACATGAACACGGGATATTTCTTTGACGGATCAAAGTCTGGGGGATACACGACCCACATCTGGATCGGTGCGCCTCCCGAACCAGCGTACGTAACGCTTTCGACACGGCCTTGCTTCGTGGCCGCGAGCGTTGCATCGTTGAATCGAGA
>JBMTZJ010000018.1:0-16950 GCA_049455515.1 Steroidobacteraceae bacterium | reverse complement strand
ATTTGGATCAATCGGACGGATCCCGCGAAGAGTCTCGTGCTCGGCACCGACAAGGACGCAGACGGCGCGCTCTACGCGTTCGGCTTAGACGGAAAGATCCGCCATGACCTCACGGTCCGGGCCTTGGCGCGGCCGAATAATGTCGATGTCGCGTACGACGTTCCGTTGGCGGGACGCAAGGTCGACATCGCAGTCGTCGCCGAACGGTTTGCGCATCGTCTGAGGGTGTTTTCGTTGCCCGACATGCGTCCGATCGACGGCGGCGGAATTTCCGTGTTCGAAGGGGAGCGAGCCCGAGATGTCATGGGTGTCACGACGTACACGCGACCGTCCGACGGCGCGGTCTTCGTCATCGTCAGTCGCTCTGATCGTTTTGCTCCCAAGCAAGGCTATTTGCATCAATACCGAATCGTGGACGATGGCAGCGGCACATTGCGGGGAATCAAGGTTCGGGCGTTTGGTGAGTGGAGTGGTCGCAAAGAAATAGAGGCCTTGTCCGTCGATCCGGTGCGAGGCTGGGTGTTCGCAAGCGACGAGACTTACGGTATCCGCAAGTATCACGCCGACCCTGTAGTTGAAGATGCCGATGACGAGCTTGCACAGTTCGGACTGACCGGGTTCGCTCGCGATCACGAAGGCACTGCAGTGTTTCGGCGCGGACGGGAGCGTCCGCTGTTGTTCGTATCGGATCAGCAGGCCGGTGAGCTTCGACTCTTCGCGCTCGAAGGCCCGGCCGAAGCACCGCATCGTCATGCGCTCGTCGGTCGTGTCCGTATCACTGCAGAAGAGACCGATGGCATCGATCTCGTTCCGGTGGCCTTGCCCGGTTTCCCGGGCGGATTGGTGGTTGCGATGTCGACGGACCGAACGTTCCACTTCTATGGTCTAGACGACATCCTAAAGGCCGTTGAGCCCGCGCGGGAGTGATCAGCGCGTTCGAGTCTTGATGGCGCCTGCTGCGATCTTCTGACTCCACTCGGCTGGACCGCTCTGGTGCACCGAGGTTCCTGTCGAGTCGACGGCGACGGTCACCGGCATATCTTTGACCTCGAATTCGTAGATCGCCTCCATGCCGAGATCTGCGAAGGCGACGACGCGCGAAGATTTGATCGCTTTCGATACGAGATAGGCTGCACCGCCCACTGCCATGAGGTACGCCGCCTTGTGCTTACGAATCGCTTCGATGCCGACGGGGCCGCGTTCAGCCTTGCCGATCATCGCGATGAGCCCGGTGTTCGCGAGCATCATCTCGGTGAACTTGTCCATTCGGGTCGCCGTGGTGGGCCCCGCTGGGCCGACCACTTCGTCGCGCACCGGATCGACGGGGCCGACGTAGTAGATCACGCGGTTACGAAAATCGACGCCCTCGGGTAGCCCTTTGCCGCTCGCGAATAGATCGGCGATACGCTTGTGGGCGGCGTCGCGGCCTGTGAGCATTTTTCCGTTGAGCAGGAGTCGGTCGCCGGGCTTCCAGGATGCGACCTCCTGAGGGGTGAGCGCATCGAGATTCACCCGACGTGCTTCGGGCGAGGGCTTCCAGTCGACCTTGGGCCAGCGCGAGAGGTCGGGTGGAGCGAGTTTCGAAGGGCCAGAACCATCGAGCGTGAAGTGCACGTGTCGGGTGGCCGCGCAGTTCGGGATCATGGCGACGGGCTTCGAGGCCGCATGGGTCGGATAGTCGAGGATCTTCACGTCGAGCACGGTCGAGAGACCGCCGAGGCCCTGCGCACCGATGCCGAGCGCATTCACTTTGTCGTGAAGTTCGATGCGTAATTCTTCGATGGGGTTGCGCGGACCGCGGGCCTTGAGTTCGGCCATGTCGATAGGGTCCATCAAAGATTCCTTGGCGAGCACCATGGCCTTTTCAGCCGAGCCGCCGATGCCGATCCCGAGCATGCCGGGCGGACACCAGCCGGCGCCCATGGTCGGGACGGTCTTGAGTACCCAATCGACGATGGAGTCGCTCGGATTGAGCATGACGAACTTGGCTTTGTTCTCGGAGCCACCGCCCTTCGCGGAGACCGTGATCTCGAGCGTATCGCCGGGGACCATTTCGACGTGAACGACCGCTGGCGTGTTATCACGCGTGTTTTTGCGTGTGAATGCTGGGTCGGCCACGATCGAGGCACGCAGCGTGTTGTCGGGGTCGAGATAGGCGCGCCGTACGCCTTCGTTGATCATCTCCGTGAGTGTGAGCGTCGCATCCCAGCGCAGGTTCATCCCGACCTTGGCAAAGGCGACCACGATGCCGGTGTCCTGACAGATCGGTCGATGCCCCTCGGCACACATGCGCGAGTTGGTGAGTATTTGCGCGATGGCATCGCGAGCGGCTGGCGATTCTTCAAGCTCGTAGGCTCGGCCCAGCGACTCGATGTAGTCCATCGGATGGTAGTAGGAGATGTACTGCAGGGCATCGGCGACGCTGTCGATGACGTCCTGCTGTTTGATGATCGTCATGGTCTCACCCGTCGTTCTGAGCGGTCATTTTAACGCGCCGATAGCCCTCGCAGGGCAGGGACCAACGTGCGCTCGAGTCCAAGGCCGCTGCGGTCAGCGCGCCGCCCCAGACGCAGCCCGTATCGAGTGCGAGGAGGTCGGGCCGATCGACCAGTCCGAGGGTAGACCAGTGACCGGTGATGACTCGTACGTTCGCGGTGCAGCGATTAGGCGTCTCGAACCACGGCATCCAGCCGCTCTCCTGTGATCCGGGGGCGCCTTTCATTTTGAGATCGATGCGGCCATCGGCGCGGCAGTAGCGCAATCGGGTCAGCACGTTGATGATGAATCGAAGTCGATCGAGTCCCTCGAGATTCGGCGACCACTGATCGGGGCGATTGCCATACATCGATTCGAAAAGCGTGACGGGGTCACGACGTAGCGCCCGCTCGACCTCTGCGGCGAGCGCCATGACGTCGTCGGCCGACCATTGCGGGACGACGCCGGCATGCACCATGAGATCGGCTCCTTCGCGTACTGCGAGGGGTCGAGTGAGGAGCCACTCCAAGAGACGCTCCCGATCTGATGCGGTCAAGATATCGTCGAGGGTGTCGTCGTCGCGTAGCTTTCGATGTTTGCCGAACGCCACGGCGAGTAAATGCAGATCGTGGTTGCCGAGCACGACATGTGCGTTATCGCCGAGTGCGCGAACGAAGCGCAAGGTTCCGAGAGAGTCGGGTCCGCGATTGACGAGATCACCGACGAACCATACTTCGTCGCAATCGCTACGAAAACCCGCGCGCTCCAGCAGTTGACGCAGTTCGGGCAGGCAGCCCTGCACGTCACCGACTGCGATCCGCGTCATCGTCAGTGCACCACTCCGGGCATCGCCAAACGAAATGCCGGGATCGGAGCATCGAATTCGAAGCCGTCGTCACCGCGCATCTGGTAACTGCCATGCATGGTGCCGACCGGTGTTTCGATGACAGCGCCGCTCGAATAGCGAAATCCTTGACCCGGGTTGAGGTGAGGCTGTTCCCCAACGACGCCCTCGCCACGCACTTCCTGCACTTTGCCGTTGCTGTCGGTGATCACCCAATGGCGCGTCATGAGTTTGAGCGGGATCCGCCCCTCATTTCGTAAGGTCACGGTATAAGCGAAGACGTAGCGCTCGCGCTGTGGGTCGGACTGACCCTCGAGATAGGCGGTTTCGATTTTGATGTCGAGATGATGATCGGCACGCATGATGGGACTCACGCTAACGGCTCAGGTACTGCGCTGGCAAGTCGGCCGAATTCCTGGGGCGATAATGTTTCGGGTCGTACGCCCGGATCGATACCGCATGCGACGATGGCCTCGGCCGTGAGCAAGGACCGCAGCGCGTTACGCAACGTTTTTCGACGTTGGGAAAATGCTGCAGACACGAGGCGAGCGTAGCGGGCGTCCACCGGAAACGCGGGTGTCTCGCGCACGGTGAGACGAGCGACGGCCGACCACACTTGCGGCGCAGGTCGAAAGGCGCCGGGTCCCACATCGAAAAGGTGTTCGGCCGTCACCCAGGGGGCCAGCATCACCGTGAGTCGTCCGTAATCGCCGCCGCCGGGTGCTGCGCAGATCCGTTCGATGACCTCCCGTTGCAGCATGACGTGAAGATCGATGAGGGAGGCGCGATGGTCGAGCAAGTGGAAGAGCAGCGGGGTCGAGACGTTGTAGGGTAGGTTGCCGATGACACGCAGCTTTTTACCGTGAGTTCCCGCGAGCGCCGCAAAATCGAACTTCAGCGCATCGCAAACGTGCAGGGTCAGGCCGAGTGAGCCGAAACGTTGCTGGAGTTCGGCGGCGAGATCACGATCGATTTCGATCGCATCGAGCCTCTGACATTCTTTGAGAAGCGGTTCGGTCAGGGCGCCATGACCGGGCCCGATTTCCACCAACGCCTCACCCGGCTGCGGCTGAATGGCTTCGATGATCTGTGCGATCACCCCCGGGTCGTGCAGGAAGTTTTGACCGAATCGTTTGCGGGCAAAGACCACCGCAGACTCAGGACGCGGCACGTCGTCGATGGACGAGATCGATCGCAAGCTCCACGGCAGCATGCAGGCTGCCGACGTCCGCACGCCCCGTGCCCGCAAGCGGCAGGGCCGTACCGTGATCGACCGATGTTCTGATCACCGGCAAACCGAGCGTCACGTTGACGGCGTGCCCGAAGCCGGCGTGCTTGATCACCGGCAAACCCTGATCGTGAAACATGGCGAGGAAGGCGTCAGCCTTCGCCATTTCGCGCGGGACAAAGGCGGTATCTGCTGGCAACGGACCGAAGGCGTCTATGCCCTCGTTGCGTGCCGCGTCGATCGCGGGACGGATATGTCGAATTTCCTCATCCCCGAGCAATCCGGATTCTCCGGCATGCGGGTTGAGTCCACACACGGCGATGCGAGGGCTATTGATACCGAACGACCCCTTGAGATCTGCGTGCATGATGCGCAAAAGCTGTAACACGAGCGGTTGTGTGATGGCATCGGGAACACGTCGCAATGGCAGATGCGTCGTGGCGAGCGCGACGCGCAGGTCGCCTGCGACCAGCATCATGACGGGCTTTGCCACGCCGCAGCGCGCAGCGAGATATTCCGTGTGACCGGAGAAGGGGACCCCCGACTCCGCGATCACGCTTTTCTGTACGGGCGCCGTGACCATGGCGTCGTAGTGGCCTGCTCGTACGCCATCCAATGCCGCATCGAGCAGATGAACGACATAGGCTGCGTTGCGACGATCGAGTGTTCCGGCGATCGATGGAACGGCGAGCGGATGATGGACGACGGTGAGTCGTTCGAGTTGGGCACCACGCGGCGCACGGGCTTCGAGCAGCGTTCGATCGACGAGACAGTGCAGCTCGCAGGGCGGAAGATCGAGACTCGTCAGCTGGGCGCAGAGCTCGGGGCCGATACCCGCCGGCTCTCCCGAGGTGATGACGATCCGGGGCCGTTCAGCTCTTGATGTCGACATACGCCTCGTCGCGCAGCCGACGCAGCCAGAGCTCGGTCTCTTCGTCTGCCTTGCTTTCTCGAAGCTGCATGAACGCGCGTTGGCGTCGTAGCTCTTCGGTGTTGTCGAATTGCCGACGACCGAGCAACTGTACGATGTGCCAACCGAACTGTGTGCGGAACGGCTCGCTGATTTCGTTGGGCGCCAGTCTGCCGAGCACGGCGTCGAATTCCGGGACGAACGTGCCGGGGGCTGTCCAGCCGAGATCGCCGCCGTCGGCGGCCGAGCCCGGATCTTCCGAGAGGGTCTTGGCGAGTACGGAGAAATCCTCGCCTTTCAGAATGCGTTCGCGCACATCGAGCAGGCGCTGCTGCACTGTCGCGTCATCCTGGATTTCGGTGGGCTTCAGCAAGATGTGTCGGGCATTGGTCTGCTCGATGACGACCTGCTGATCAGCACCTCTGATTTCATTGAGACGCACGATGTGATAACCGGACGGTGTGCGCAGCGGTTCGCTGACCTCTCCGGGCTTCAATCCCACGACAAGATCTGCAAGCACCGTCGGAATTTCCGGGCCACGACGCCAGCCTAACGCACCGCCCTCGAGCGCGGTTTGACTGTTCGAGTAGGCGACGGCGAGTTTCGCGAAATCTTCGCCACCCTTGGCGCGTTCGAAGACATCTTGGGCGCGCCGTGTGGCTTGATCGAGTTGCGCGGGCGAGGCCTCTTGCGGCACCGCGATCAGAATGTGCGAGAGATTGTATTCATTGAGCTCGGAAGGGCGCGACTTCTGCTTCTCGAGGAATTGCTGGAGCTCGCGAGGCGAGATATTGATGCGCTGAATTACGTCGCGCTGTTGCAGCACCTGCAATGTCATTTCGCGGCGCACACTCTCGCGATACGAGGCGTAGTCGATACCCTGTTGGGTGAGAGCCGCCGGAAGCTGTGCGAGGGCGATACCATTGCGCTGCGCGACGTCCGCGAGCGCCTGATTGAGCGACTCGTCGCCGATACGGATGCCCGCGCGCTGCGCTCGCTGCATCTGGATTTCTTGGAGGATCAGCCGATCGAGCACCTGCTGGCGCAATACCGCCGGCGGCGGCATTTCGAGACCTTGGGCTTGCAGTCGCCCGGCGATGATCTGCACCTGCTCCTCGAGCTCGCTCGCGAGCACGACACCTTCATTGACCACTGCCGCCACCCGATCAAGCATGACGCCGCGATCAGAGAGCGAGCGCTGCGCGAGTGCGGGCGAGGCCGACACGAGTGCCGCAAGGCTGAAAGCGAGGAAACGGGACAGGTGAGGTCGCAATGCAAGCGTCATGGGTAGTTCCAAAAATCCTGAAAACTCAGCGGCTTAGGCCGACGGGCGAGTATCCCCGAATTGCCTCCTCGAGGAAAGCGTCAGCCGAACTTCCGACACTGGCGAGTCCGTTCAGTTCCAGTTGCAGATAAATCCCGGTGTCGCGTTCGCCGGTACGGCTCGAGACGAATCGCCGACCGACGAGGCGCAAGCGCCAACAGCAGGACTTGTACTCGAGACCCGCAAAACGATCGATCGCGCTGCGATCCTTGAGGTCGTAGACGAAGCGACCGTAGACATTCCAGCGCGAACCGAGCGGCCAAGCACCTGACATTTCGCCCTGTTCGAGTCGGTCTCGTTGAAAGCGATACGCGAGATTCACGGCGCGATCCGCATCGGGCCGATATTGCAGGCGGGCATGACTGCGCTGTTGTCGGCTCTCGGCGCTGTCCCACTGCATACCGAGATTGACGTTCCAGCTCTGCCACGCCGAGATGCCGAGTTGCGCCACGAGATCGGAGCGTGATTCTCGGATGCGCATTTCGCCCGGTAGCAAAACTCGGGGTGGCTCGAAGTGATACGTCTGACCGAGGGTCGCCGACAGCAGTTGTCGACCCGACTGACGGTCGTAGATGCGAGAGGTGATGCCGACACTCGCGTGATTGGCATCGGCGATCCGATCCGGTCCTACGTAACGCGACGTACGAAAAAGTTGCACGAAGTCGAGATCGGGCAGTGCCGTGTCAAAGATCGGCAACGCGTCCTGGTTCCGGTAAGGCGTCCAAAGATAAAGCAGCCGGGGTTCGAGCGTCATCCGCGTACGTGCATTCTCGATGGCATCACGTTCGAGTCGAAGCCCGATATCGAGGGCGGCATGGGGTAGGGCACGCGTGGGCTGATCGTCCGCTTGCGCTGGCACGTCCTCGAGATCGTACTGCGTGTATCGCCAGCCGGCACTCGGTCGGACGTAGTACGCGGATGATCCCAGATCGAGACCGAGCCAGGGTGCGAGATCGCCTCGCCAGCCGCGTACGCCCTCATCACGATCGAAGTTGACGAGTTCACTGTCGAAACCATAGCGCACGGCGAGTGGGCTCGGCGTGATCCACTCGCCGCTCGCCTGTATGCGAGGGAGACGCGCATAAGGCCGATCGGTAGGCTCCAGAGCGCGATCGATCGTCTGAAACTGTTCTGCTTCTGCGCGCAGATACCAGTTTTCATCGCGATACCCAAGTCGTGCGCTGCGCCTGAGAAAAGCGGTGCTGGTGCCCTCCGTGCCCGAGGCAAAATCTTCGAAGTACTCGGCATCGCTCACGCTCTGCGCATCGATATCGAATCGCCAGCTAGCTGGCAGCTCGCTCCGATGACGAACCCGGAGCCAGTTACGAGCGATGTTCCGCAACTTATCGGATTCCAGCGTGTTGATACGCAGGTCTCCTCGATGACGATGGGTGAGGTATCGAAAGCTCGCGCCGAGATCGATGCCGCGTCTACCGTAAACGGTGGGTTCGAGCGTGAGATCGTAGTTCGGCGCGAGGTTCAGGTAGTACGGAACCCGCAGTTCTGCGCCGCCTCTCGAGCTGTAGCCGACATTCGGAAATAGAAAACCGCTTTTTCTTTGATCACCGAGCGGGAAAGACAGGTAGGGCAGATAAAGAATCGGTACGCCCTTGAATTCGATGGCGGCGCTTCGGCCCGTGCCGTTGCGGTTGCGGGTATCGAGTTCGATAAGACGCGCGCGGATCCGCCAATCGGGCGAGGTTTCCGGACAGGTCGTAAACCACACTTGCGACAGCGTGACCTTGCCATCGACACCGAGCTCGAGAGTTTCCGCCGCACCGCGAGCGGGCTCCTCGGGTAATTCGAATCGCGTATCGGCGAAGGCAGCGCCGCCGGCGGGCGCGTAGGTTCCGGAACGACCTTCGACACGCAGCACGGGATCGTGATACCGCAGCAATCCACGTATCGAGAACTCTCGCGTTTTGGCATCGAAGGCGACGTTCTCTGCGCTCAGAGTGCGTTCACCCTGACGAATGGCGACGCGTCCACTCAACGCCGCATCACCGGTGGCACCGAGTGTGGCGGCATCACTCGAGACCTCGACGTCGTCGGCGGACGATTCGAGGGCTGCGGCCGGAGGCGGAGCGACCCCCGCCTCGGGTAAGGTGGCGTCGCGAGCGAGCGCATCGCGCACGGCGGAGGGTGCGGGGCAACGCAAGGGCGGATCGGCGTTTTCAGCCTCGACCGCGCGCGACCCCCCGATGCTGACGGCGAGGACCACCGCGCAGGCGATGAGACGGACGATGCGACGCGGCGGTGCCATGACGGTGGACATTATAATGGCGGCCCGCTCTCGCCCGTGGACTAGACGCCCTTGTCGGACACCCGTTTCGAACTTTTGTCGCGCTGGGTCACACACGACCTCGGAATCGGGGTGACCGGCATCGAAGTCGCCTCCGCCGACGCGAGTTTTCGGCGCTATTTTCGTGCCCGCCTGGCCGATGGCGGCAGTTTCGTGGTGATGGATGCGCCGCCCGCACAAGAGGACATCGGTCCTTATCTCAAGGTGGCGAGCTTGTTGCACGACGCGGGGGTGCACGTACCCGCTGTCCACGCCGTCGATCGTGAACTCGGCTTCGTGCTGCTCGAGGATCTCGGCTCGACCCCGTTTTTGCCGGAGCTCCGTAAGCCCGGTCGCAGTCAAGTGCTCTATGCTGCGGCGCTCGACACGCTGCAGCGTATCCAGATCGACGGACTTCAGGCCGCTCGTCAGTTGGCGCCCTACGATGCGGCCGCTTTGCGTCGCGAGCTCGATCTCATGCCCGAGTGGTTCTGCGATCGGCACCTGCAAATTTCTCTCGAGCAAGCCGAACGCGAACTGATCGAGCAGACCTTTCTTTGGCTCATCGATGAGGCACTCGCCCAGCCGGTCGTCTTCGTGCATCGTGACTACCATTCGCGAAACCTGATGGTCTTGCCGCACGATGAGACGGGCGTCATCGATTTTCAGGATGCGCTCGCGGGGCCGGTCGGCTATGACCTCGTGTCCCTACTCAAAGATTGTTACATCTCCTGGCCGCGCGTCGAAGTCGAGCAATACGTCATCGCGTATCGAAAGCGCCTCATGGAGCGTGGCGCATCGATGCTCTGCGGCGCCGACGATCGAGAGTTTTTACGGTGGTTCGACCTGATCGGCGTCCAGCGTCACATCAAGGTACTCGGCATTTTCGCGAGGCTTTGGTGGCGTGATGGTAAGTCGGGCTATCTCGATGATCTCCCGCTGACGCTCGATTACGTGCGCGATACGGTTGGGCGATATCCGGAGCTGCACGAGTTCGGGCACTGGCTCGAGCGTCGCATCGTTCCGATGCTTCGAGCCGCGAACGTCCGCGCGCGGCAGAGTTCGCGCGGATGAAGGCGATGATCCTGGCCGCGGGCCGTGGCGAGCGTATGCGCCCGCTCACCGACGATTGCCCCAAGCCCTTGCTGCAAGTCGGGGGTCGGTCGTTACTGGCGTGGCACTTGACCGCGCTCGCGCGAGCAGGGATCCGCGATATCGTCATCAACCATGCGTGGTTGGGTGAGCACATCGTCGAGGCTTTGGGCGACGGAGCGCGTTACGGGGTACGTATTCGTTACAGCGCCGAGCGCGAAGCAGCCCTCGAGACAGCGGGCGGCATCATCCAGGCGCTGCCCTGGCTCGGGTCGGAGCCGTTCCTCGTGGTCAACGGCGACATCTGGACCGACTTCGATTATTCGCGTTTGCCGACGCTCGACGAGCAGGCGCTGGGTGCTCTCGTGCTCGTACCGAACCCGCCTCAGCACCCCCGCGGGGACTTCGCCCTCATTCCGCGTCCCGACCAGCGCTTCGATGTACTTGCCGACCCTGATCGGCTGGCGGCAGCGGATGCGCCCCCGCGTCATACGTTCTCGGGGATCGCTCTCTACCGCCCAGAATTCTTTGCCGGTCGCTCGCCGGGGAGGCAGCCACTTCTGCCCCTGCTGCGCGATGTCGCCGCGCGCGGGCGTCTGCGAGGCCAGCTCTATCAGGGTCTGTGGTTCGATATCGGCACGCCCGAGCGTCTGCGGGAACTCGACGAGCGGCTTGCGGGCGGCGCGACGGGCTAAGGCTCGCGTACACTTCCGCCCATGAGCAAGGAACGCACTCCCCAGTCCGTCGAGATCGCCGTACCGGTTCCGGTCGTGCGCAGCGGCGAAAAGTACAAAACCCCGCAGGGCTTTTCCGCCATCCGCGATGGCATCAAGGCTGCGGCGGCTGCACCGACGCGAGTACCCGGTGGGAAGCCGCGCTGGTTGAAGGCACCGCTCGCGAGTGGCGAAAACTACGATTTCGTGCGCCGGACGGTGCGCGAGCACCGACTCGCAACGGTCTGTGAAGAGGCCAAGTGTCCCAATATCGGCGAATGCTGGAACGCCGGAACGGCAACCATCATGTTGATGGGCGAGGTATGTACGCGCGCCTGCCGCTTCTGCGCTGTCGATACCGGTAATCCGCGTGGCTGGCTCGATCCCGACGAGCCGCGCAACACGGCGCGGACCGTGGCGCTCATGAAGCTACGATACGTCGTGCTGACCTCGGTCAACCGCGACGATCTGGCCGACGGGGGCGCGGCACATTTTGCGGCAGCCGTTCGAGCCATCAAAGAAATCTCACCGCAAACGGCTGTCGAAGCCCTGACTCCGGACTTTCAGGGCATCTTGGCCGACGTCGAGACCGTGGTGGACTCGGGGCTCGAGGTCTTCGCGCAGAACGTCGAGACGGTGAGACGACTCACCCATCCCGTCCGTGATCCGCGAGCGGGCTACGAGCAGACCTTACGAGTACTCGCGCATGCCAAACGCCACCGTCCCGAAGTTCTCACCAAGACGAGTCTGATGCTCGGTTTGGGCGAGACGGATGACGAAATCATTGAGGCACTGGAGGACATGCGCGCACACGAGGTGGATCTCTTGACGCTCGGCCAGTACCTGCAGCCGACCGCCAATCATCTGCCGGTGGCGCGTTTCATCACGCCGGAGCAGTTCGACCAGTATCGCGAGTGGGCGCTTGCGCGCGGCTTCCGCGAATGCGTGTCGGGCCCGCTCGTACGTTCGAGCTACCGTGCGGAGCAGGCGCTCGCCGGAAACAACGCGGGGCTCGACAATGCTGCGCTCGCCGTCAACGCCGCTGCACGTTCGTAATCTCGGGCGCGTCGCGTACCTGCCGACCTGGCAGGCGATGCAACGATTCACCGACGAGCGCGGGCCCGATACGCCCGATGAGATTTGGGTGCTCGAACACGACCCCGTGTTCACGCTCGGCATGAACGGCGATCCAACGCACGTGCTTGCCGCAGGCGATATACCCGTGATCAAAGTCGATCGGGGCGGGCAGGTGACCTATCACGGGCCCGGGCAGGTGGTCGTTTACCCGCTCATCGATTTGCGTCGTGCCGGACTCGGCGTGCGTGATCTCGTGACAGCGCTCGAGCAGTCGGTCATCGACTGTGTGGCGGGTTACGGTATTACGGCCGCTACGCGGCCAAAGGCGCCGGGTGTCTACGTCGACGGTGCGAAAATCGCCAGTGTGGGTATCCGGGTGCGGCGTGGTGCGAGTTATCATGGGATCGCGCTGAACGTCGACATGAACTTGGAGCCGTTCTTGCGCATCAACCCCTGCGGCTATGAGGGGCTCGCGATGACCCAGCTCGCGGCGCTTGGTGCGCCCACCGATCTGGAGCGTGTGGCCGCAGACTTGATCAGAGTGCTTCAACGCCTGTTGTCGAGGACTGCCCCATGACGCCTCCCAAGCCTGTTCCGTCGAAGAGAGAGCTCGAGATCGTTCGTAAGCTTCTCGCGTATATCGGCGAAGATCCCGATCGCGAAGGGCTACTTGAGACGCCAGCGCGTTTTCTCAAAGCGTGGGAAGAATACACACGGGGTTATCGCGAACGCCCTGAGGATATTCTCAAGTCGTTCGAGGACGGCGCGCAGAGCGTCGACGAAATGGTTATCGTGCGCGACATCCCGGTGTACTCGCTCTGCGAGCATCATCTGGCGCCGTTTTTCGGTAGGGCGTATGTCGGCTACGTGCCCGACCAACGCATCCTCGGCCTGTCCAAAATTTCCCGTCTGGTCGAGATCTTCGCGAGGCGTCTCCAGGTGCAGGAGCGTCTCACCAACCAGATCGCCGATGCGCTCGATACCCATCTGCAGCCGCTCGGTGTCGCGGTCGTCATCGAGTGCCGACACATGTGTATGGAGTCGAGAGGTGTCCGTCATACGGGAACGGCGACCGTCACCTCCGCACTTCGCGGCTCGATCAAGACGAACGCCGATACCCGACGAGAATTTTTGTCGCTGATCGGTCGTTGAGGGCGCAGCGGTGCTCTGAGCGCGCGTCGCTCAAATCACCATCAAGACGCCTTCGGTCGTGACCAATGCACCGACGAGTGCCGTCACCTGTTCGCGACTTTGCGCGACGATCACGTAGGTGATGGAGATGAAGTTTCCGGCACCGCTCGCTCGTTCGCTGATGCGCTCGGGCACCAAATCGGGCGCATGCTGCATGACGACGGCATCGATGCGCATGCGCAGCCCGCGCTCGCTACGTCCGACGACCTTGATCGGGTAGTCGGTCGGGAACACGAGCGGACTCGACGCAGACTCGCCATCCGAACTGTCGTGTGGTCCGTGATTGTTTTGTCCCGACATCAAGGGCGCTCGGCTACCAGGGCTGAGTCGCGAGTTCACGCTGGAGCGTGCTGAACCCTTCCCACATCCGGGCCCACAGCGGTCCGGGCTTTCCGGAGCCGACGGGTCGATCATCGATCCGCGTCACCGACGAGACATTGCGCGTGGCCGAAGCGATCCAGACTTCGTCCGCCTGGCGCATTTCGGATTCTTTGACGGGACGTGTCTCGAAGGGAATCCCGAGACGCGCGGCGATCTCCTCGACGACGCTACGCGTCGTACCCGGAAGAATGGCACTCGAGTTCGGCGGCGTCGCAATCACTCCTTTCGAAATCACGTGTACCGTCGACGCAGTGGCTTCCATCATCCAGCCGTCTCGCAGCAGAATGGTTTCATCGGCGCCCGCATCGCAACCGAGTTGACGCTGCAGTACGTTCCCGAGCAGCGCAACCGATTTGATGTCGCAGCGACCCCAGCGAATATCGGGCGCCGTGACGCAGGCGATTCCGCGCGCCAGTTGCTCGCTCGAGGGTCTGGGCAGCGGCGCCGCGAAACCGAAGACCGTCGGCGGAATATCGGGGAGCGGGGCGTGGGAGCGACCCGTATCGGCACCCCGGGAGACTTGAACGTAGACATACATGTCGCCGCCGCCATTGCGCTCCATGAGACCGCGCACGATGGTGCGCCATTGATCCCGGTCGTGCGGGTCTGTCATGCGCAACGCGTGGCAGCTGCGCGTCAGCCGGTCGAAATGCTCGACGAACCGAAACGGACGTCCTGCAAACACCGGGACGACTTCGTAGACGCCGTCACCAAATAAAAAACTGCGATCGAGCGGTGAGATGCGCGCTTCGTTAATCGGCAACCACGCGCCGTCGAGATAGCAGATCGGAAGAGTGGCGCCCATGAGTCACCGGAACCAGAGAGAGACCGTATCGCGGGCCTGAGCCCAGAGTCCGCCCGCCGGAACATCGCCGCTGACGACGAGCGGTACGCGGCGCACGACGGTGTTGCCATCGAGGACCGTCAGTTCGCCCACTCGCTGTCCGGCCTTGAGTGGCGCGATCAGGGGCTCGTTGAGTGCGGTGGTGACACGCAGCTTGCTCGTGTTGCCACGCGTCACGGTGACACCGACGTTGGTTTGCGGCGATACGGCGACAGATTGCTCCGTACCTTTGAAGACGCGGGGCTGAAGCACCATTTCGCCGGCCTTGCGTAAGGTCACGGTTTCGTAGAACGCAAAGCCGTAGTTGAGGAGCGCCGCGCTCGCCTGTTCGCGAATCTTGGGAGACTCGGTGCCGAACACCGCAGAAATCATGCGTGTGCCGTTTCGTTGGGCCGAGCTCACGAGACAGTAGCCGGCACTATCGGTGTGGCCGGTCTTGATACCGTCGGCACTCGGATCGCGATAAAGCAGGCCGTTACGATTTCCCTGTCGGATGTTGTTCCACTCGAATTCTTTCTGAGAGTACCAGCGGTAGTACTGCGGAAAATCGCGAATCATCGCTCGCGCAAGAATCGCGATATCTCGGGCGGTCGTGTAGAGCGCCGGGTCCGGCAGGCCGGTGGAATTCGCAAAGCTCGAATTCTTCATGCCGAGCGCTCGGGCTTGTTCAGTCATCACGCGCGCAAACGTTTCTTCGGAGCCTGCGAGCCGCTCGGCGATGGCGATGGCTGCGTCGTTCCCTGACTGCACGATCATGCCTTGCAGCAGCACTTCGACCGGAACCTTATCGCCCACCTGCAAGAACGTGCGCGAGCCCTCGGCGCGCCACGCGCGCTCACTGATGGTCACGGGTTCTTGAAGTTTCAGACGACCTTCCGCCAGTGCCTTGAAGGCGACATAGGCCGTCATGACTTTGGTGATGCTCGCGGGCTCGACCCGCGCATCTTCGTTTTCGCCTGCCAGACGTCGACCGGTGGCGTGGTCAACGAGAATCCAGGACTTTGCTTCGATGCCCGGTGGAGGCGGTACGGGTAAGACAGTGGCGTGAGCGCTCAGCGCAAAGCTCGAGGAGAGGACGAGAGCGGCAACGGCGAGGCGGAAGGTGAACGACAAGGCTGGACTCCTGCGGGATCTGGGGCGTGAAACGAACCTCGTAATTGTAAACGCGTTATTCGTGAGCGGGACGGGCGTCGGGCACGCCTGCGATCCGCAATCGTTCGATCATGTCGTCGGCTTCCAGCGGACCGTCGAGAGGTCCGACTTGAACGCGGAACACAGTCCGATCGCCGATCTGCGCCTCGCGCACGAGCGTGTTGCGGATTCCGGAGTTGGCGAGGCGTTGTTGCATGGCCTCGGCATTGGCGCGTGCCGAAAATGAACCCGTCTGCAGAAACCGGGAGCTGACGCCGATGACGGTGGAGGCGTTGCCCCGCCCACTCGCGCTCGCTGCCGCTCTGGCGGGCGCGGGCGGCGTCGCTGCGGTGGCGGTCGCGATGGGTAGCGATAGCGGCGGCGGGGCGTCGTCTCCCGGCTCGATGACCCGGACTTCCACGAGCGCCGTGCCTTTTCGGGTCATGTCGAGCTTGTGGGCAGCGGTATACGACAGATCGATGATGCGATCACCGACGAACGGGCCTCGATCATTAATGCGCACGACGACCGATCGACCGTTTTCGAGGTTGGTGACACGAGCGTAGACGGGAATGGGAAGCGTCTTGTGCGCCGCCGTCATCGCATACATGTCGTAGGGTTCGCCGCTCGAGGTGCGTTCGGCGTGGAAACCGGGGCCGTACCATGAAGCCAGGCCGCGCTCGACATGGCCTCGCGCGCTGCGTTTGACTCGATAGGTACGACCGAAAACTTCGTAGGTTTCGGGATTGCCGTAGCGACTTCGAGGCTCCTTGCGGGGCACGGCGTCGGGGATGGCATTGAGATTTTTTGGCGCGCCCTTCGGAAGGCCCGTCATGGGCTTCGATGGCTCCGGTGCCCGACGAAACAGACTGCAACCCTGCAGCAACAAGGCACTGAGCGTGATGACGAGAATGAGTCTAAGTGTCACTGCGCTGAGCTCGAGGCGGCGACGAGTTCGGTCTCGATGGCCATCGCAAGATCGTGCACGGCCATCGCGTACAAGGTGCTGCGGTTGTAACGCGTGATGACGTGAAAGTTACGAAAACCCACGCGCACATTCGGACGATCGGCGAGCTCGGCGGGGATGAGAATGACCCGGGTGTCATCGGTGATCGACTCGGACAGGATGAGCCCGAGACCACGCGCTCCGCCCGCCGTCTGGTTGAGATCGAGGTTGCGACGTTCGAGTGTCGGAATGACGCTCGCCATAGTTTCCGTACTCGCCTCGACCTCGAGCAGCACAGGCGCGTCCCGCTCCCAACCATGGACCGAAAAATAATTGGCGACACTGCCGATGACGTCATCCCATTGCGTGAATAGATCGCGACGCGGATCGCTTGCGCCATCGAGTGAGCCGTTGACGGCGAAGCGCCGATAACTCGAAGGCATGAATTGCGGAGCGCCCATGGCACCCGCGTAGGAGCCGAGCGTGGTGAGCGGATCGAGAGATTCCTCGCGC
>JBMTZJ010000017.1:0-17113 GCA_049455515.1 Steroidobacteraceae bacterium | reverse complement strand
AGCGTTCTTGCAGGTCGCGATGTGGTGTACGACCCAAAGCTCGTCGATCGCCCCGACGAATTGATGCAGCTCGTAAAAAACGCTCGGGCACTCATCGTGCGTAACCGAACCCAAGTTCGAGGTGCTCTGCTCGAGTCGGCTGTCAAACTCGAAGTGGTCGGTCGACTGGGTGTAGGTCTCGACAACATCGACGTCAACGCCTGCAAGGCGCGAGGCATCGCAGTCTATCCCGCAACGGGTGCCAACGATGTCTCCGTCGCCGAGTACGTCATCACGGCCATGCTCGTATTGCTGCGAAAAGCTTGGTTTGCAAATACGGAAGTCATTGCCGGAAAATGGCCGCGCATGACGACCATCGGTCGGGAAGTGCATGGTAAAACCCTGGGGCTCGTCGGTCTCGGTGGCATTGCGCGGGAGACGGCAACGCGAGCGCGGGCGCTCGGGATGAACGTCTCGGCATTCGATCCGCTTCTACCGCGTGATCATGCAGCGTGGCAGCTGGCAACGAGCGTGTCGTTCGAACAGTTGCTCGAGCGTAGTGACGTGATCAGTCTTCACGTTCCGCTGACTGACTCGACCAAACGGATGATCGGGGCCTCGCAAATTGCTGCGATGCGAAAAGGGAGCGTGATCATCAATGCCGCCCGCGGCGGAATCGTCGACGAAGTCGCTATCATGGAGGCCTTGCAGTCGGGCTATCTCGGCGGCGCGGCGCTCGACGTCTTCGATACCGAACCGGTCGACGCTTCGGCAGGCGCGAAGTTTGCCAATGTTCCCAATCTGCTGCTGACGCCACATATCGCAGGGGTCACCGAAGAATCCAACGTTCGCGTCAGCGAGGTCACCGCGAAGATGGTGCTCGACCACTTGACGCGCAGCAACGGACGATGACCTCGACGGCAGCTCTGGAGACTTTTGACCTCCTTGTCGTCGGAGGCGGCATCAATGGTGCCGGTATCGCGCGTGACGCTGCAGGGCGTGGGCTGCGCGTAATGCTCGTCGAACAAGACGACCTCGCCTCTCACACGTCCTCCGCCAGCACCAAACTCATTCACGGCGGCTTGCGCTACCTCGAGTTCATGGAGTTCGGCCTCGTTCGTAAAGCACTGATCGAGCGCGAAGTACTGCTCGGTATTGCTCCTCATGTCATCAGCCCTTTGCGTTTCGTGATGCCGCACGAACCCAATTTGCGTCCGGGCTGGATGATTCGAATCGGGCTTTTTTTGTACGACCATCTCGCACGTCGTCGAAAGCTCGAAGGATCGCGCGGAATCGATCTTCGACATCATCCAGCGGGAATCCCGCTGCGCGAGGGATATTCAAAAGGTTTCGAATATTCGGATGGCTGGGTCGATGACGCTCGGCTCGTGGTACTCAACGTGCTCGATGCCGCCGAGCGTGGAGCGATCGTCAAGACACGGACGCAGTGCCGGAAGATCACGCCGTCATCCGCTCGTAACGAAGGCGCGGAATCCGCCTGGGCCGCCACGTTGTCAGCGTCGGACGGGAAGGAATCCGTCGTAAGGGCGCGCGCAGTCGTCAATGCCACAGGTCCTTGGGCTGCGGCATTTCATGATGCGGCTATACCGGGCCAGTCGAAGCACGGGCTTCGGTTGATCAAAGGTAGTCATATCGTTGTTCGAAAGCTTTTCGATCATCCTTATGCCTACATTCTGCAGGCGGGTGATCGGCGGCTTGTCTTCGCCATTCCTTACGAGCAAGAGTTCACGATGATCGGTACGACCGATGTCGAGTACCACGCGGATCCGCGCAAAGTCACCATCGATGCCGACGAGGTGAACTATCTTTGCGAGCAGGCTAATCGTTATTTCCGCAAGTCGATTTATCCGACAGATGTCATCTCAAGTTGGGCGGGTGTACGCCCCTTGCTCGAGGACGAGTCTGCTGATGCGCGTGCCGTTACTCGCGATTACGCGCTCGAATTGCGACAGTCGCCCGCGCCACTCCTGAGCGTCTTTGGCGGAAAAATCACGACCTACCGCGTTCTCGCAGAGGAAGCGGTCGATCTCGTCACTACGGCTTTGGGAAAGTCGGGCCGTAGCTGGACCCATTCGGTCGCTCTTCCGGGCGGCGATCTACCGTCCGACCTCGAGGCGCTGAAAGATGAGCTGCGCCGGATGCATCCCGAGTGTCCACACAACACGATACGACGGTGGGCTGAGGCCTACGGTACGCGCGCTCTACATATTTTTTCGAAGACGCAGTCACTCGGCGCCGAGATCGCACCCGGTTTATTCGAAGTCGAATTACGCTACCTCTGCGACTACGAATGGGCCTATACCGCCGAAGATGTACTGTGGCGGCGCAGTAAGCTCGGTTTGCATATCGATGCACAGGCAACGCAACGAGTCGCAGACTGGTTAGCGACTCACGGGAGACCGTAATGAGCCAATGGATTCTCGCACTCGACCAAGGTACGACGAGCTCTCGGTCGATATTGTTCGATCACGACGGCAATATCGTGGCCAGTGCACAGCGGGAATTCACACAATTCTTCCCGAATACGGGTTGGGTCGAGCACGACGCCAACGAAATCTGGGAAACCCAGCGCGCCACCATCGACGGAGTCTTGCGTAAAGCGGATGCGAAACCCGGCGATATCGCGGCGGTCGGTATCACGAATCAGCGTGAGACCACTGTGCTTTGGGATCGGAAAACCGGCAACCCGATCGCGCCCGCCATCGTATGGCAGGACCGTAGAACCGCTGATCTTTGTGCGTCCCTGCGGTCTGCCGGGCACGAGACGGAAGTCATGCGTCGGACGGGACTGCTTCTCGATCCGTATTTTTCAGGCACAAAACTTAGTTGGCTTCTCGATCACGTGTCTGGCGCTCGCGAGCGCGCCGCTCGGGGCGAACTGTGCTTTGGAACGATCGACAGCTGGCTTGCATGGAAATTGTCGGACGGTCGTCATCACGTCACCGATGTCAGCAACGCCAGCCGGACACTGTTACTTAACCTCTCCGGTGAGTGGGATGACTGGATGCTGAATCTTTTGCGTATCCCGAAAGAGATTCTGCCGACTGTCCTGCCCTCATCGTTCGATATCGGTATTCGCCTAAAACTGGGTGACGCCGAGATTCCGCTGACGGGCTTGGCGGGCGACCAGCAATCGGCGCTCTTCGGGCAAGCGTGCTTGCAACCCGGGATGGCGAAGAATACCTACGGCACCGGCTGTTTCATGCTGATGCACACGGGTAAGAAGCCTCTCGCCTCGAGTCACCGGTTACTCACCACCATTGCTTGCTCGCCGACGGGTCACGCTGGTCGTCCCGACCTGAACTACGCGCTCGAAGGCAGCGTCTTTGTGGGAGGCGCCGTAGTGCAGTGGTTGCGAGACGGACTCGGCTTCGTCACGCGCGCTGAGGACATCGAAGCGCTCGCCTCATCCGTGCCGGATCATGGAGGTGTCTACGTTGTTCCCGCCTTCACGGGGCTTGGGAGTCCGCACTGGGATCCTTTCGCCCGAGGTTCGATCGTCGGAATTACGCGCGGCACAACGCGAGGGCATATCGCTCGTGCCGCTCTCGAGTCCATCGCATTCCAAAGCGCAGAACTGCTTCAGGCCATGCAACAAGACGCGGCGTCGCCTCTCCGCGAGTTACGAGTCGATGGCGGCGCCTCTCGGAATAATTTTTTGATGCAGTTCCAGTCGGACTTATTGGGTGTTCCCGTCATTCGGCCCGCCGTCACCGAGACCACCGCGCTGGGCGCCGCCTATCTTGCGGGCATCGCTGTCGGATTTTGGGCGTCGACAGACGAAATCTCCTCGCGTTGGCGGATCGAGTATCGATTCGAACCGACCATGTCGAGAGATGTCGCTGCTGCTCGGATGCACGAATGGTCTCGCGCCGTCGAGCGCTCACTCGGTTGGGTCGTCTCCTGAAGTCTTCGCCTGCGCCGAATTTTCGCGGGCCCTGATTTGCGCGACGCGAGCCCGTAGCGTGCGCTGCATGACCTCCAGCGCGGCTCCCTCTGGCCAACCGTTACCCACCAAAGATTTAAGGACCGACTCGGGACTCTGTCCGGACTCGATTTGCTTGACGATCCAGTGCCGCAGTTGCGGCGTCACCTTACCGTGGCTCATGTTGATGAGGATAGCGGACGCTGGCTACCCCATGGCAAGACGGAGAAGGCGAGACAGAGCCCAACACCCAATGGGAACAACCATGGGAACGCCACGAGCTCTCGTTGCTCCGTAAACCCGAAGAATTGCGCGTTGTGTACGAGCAGCACTCCGACGAGTGCTACCGCCACGCCGAGCGGCGCGCTCGTAATGCGCTCCTTCGGCACGAAAAGCGCCAAGAGGAACAGACCTAACATCGGACCATAAGTATAGGCTGTCATGGCGAACGCCAGCGGAATCAACCTCTCGTCAGAGCCCGACAGCGCTACCGCAAAACCACCGAGTACCACACCCCAACCGATCACGAGGACGCGAGATAAAAACACCGCTCGCGACTCAGGCAGCTCGCCACGGTGATGACCATCATGGAACATCGTGATCGTCGTCTCGGAGAGCGCAGAGAGCACCGGGCTCGACATCGCAGCGGCAAACAATGCGGCCACCATGAAGCCACGCAACCCTATCGGCATCTCCGACAGAATGAACGCAGGGAAGATGCGATCGATGTTGTCGGCAACGAGCGGCGCAAAGGCCGGATCGATGGGATTGAACTGATAGAACCCCCAAAGCGCGACGCCAACCAGTAAAAACAATACAACGACGAGTTCACCAAAGTTACTGACATAGAGCGCGATACGCGCTTCTCGCACGGACTTGCAGCACAGCATGCGCTGCGTATTGAGTTGATCGGTACCGTAAGCGGCAAGATTCTGGAACGGCATCGCCAATGCACCCGCCCAGAGCGTGAAGTTGACTCGGGGGTCGGTGCTCAACTCGATGATCCGAGTTTTTCCTTCCGAATCGGCCGCTGCCATCAAACCCGAAAAGCCATCGGGGTAACCATTGGTCACATAGAGAACAGCAATGATGCCGCCTGCGACGAACATCACGAACTGAACGACATCGGACCACACTACGGCTCTAATTCCGCCGAGCATCGTGCTCAACGCAGAGACACCGACGCTCAAAAAGACACACCCAACAAAATCGAGGCCTGTCAAAAGCTCGAGTACCAATGCAACCGCGAAAACTCGAACACCTTGTCCGAGTACCGCCCCGATGAAGAACAGAAATGCCGAGAGTTTTCCGAATACCGGTCCGAGTTTGTCTCGGATGAAATCGTATGGGCTCGCATAATTCTTTTCATAGAGGCGCGGAAGGATCCACTGCCCCAAAATAGCCTTCGAGATAAGCCCTGCTAAGCAAAACTGCAGATAGCGGAAATCACCCTCCTGCGCGAACACCAGCGAGGGAACTCCGATGAACGTGACGCCGCTGACCGCCGTGGCGACGATCGACATCGACACGGCATACCAAGGTAAAGAACGCGAACCCAGAAAGTATTCCCGCGTGCTGCCCTGAAGATCCTTAACGCGATGCCCGATCCAGGTCACAAGCGCGAAGTATCCGAAGACGATCGCCCAGTCCGCGGTATGAAAATAAATGCTACCCACGTGTCACTCGTCGCAAGGTTCGACACGAACCTCGCCCCGGATACACACGGCCGTTCGCCCCGGGATAAGCGTAGCCGTTGATCAGTACGCGTCGGGGAACGGAGGAATCGTTCGATGTACTTCCATGTATTGCATAGGGACCAAAGAATAGAACGGATCCTGCGGCGCCCGTCACAGTCACCGCCTTGGACTCATCGAAACGCGTAGTCTCTGTGCCGGAGGACATCGGGGTGCTGTAATCATAGGCGGCATCGGATAACCGACCCTCACCCTTCACGGCACTACGTGGAATGAATTTCAGGGGGCCGTTGTGCTCGGACATGTCATCGATGAGCATGATCGTCTGGACATACGAGCCGCGGCCGTTGAGGTCACGCCATGTACCCGGCCCTTTGTCACGATGCTGGACGTCCTGATGCCAGTCGAACGATACGCCATCGCCTGGCATTTTGAAGTGGGCCTGGCACAGCAGCTGCTCGCAGTGATCACTATCGAGCAGCTGCAACGCTGGCTCGACGAGCCGTGGATCAGCACTCAACGACAGAAGATCGGGCTCTGCGCCGCCGGCCCATACCACCCTCTTGACGATGACTTCGCCGGTCGGGGGCGCATCGAGCACGAAGTAGGCGCCGTCGTGATCTTGAGTGGTGCGCAAACGCTGCGCTGTTGAATAAAGACGCTCGAAAGCCCGTCGAGCGGCCCGCATCTCTTCGATCGAGAACAGCCCCGGTATGACCGTCCAGCCCTGCTCGAAAAACTCTCGGGTATTGGCCGCGGAGAGAATCATGTCGTCGTTACTGTAGCCGATTCGCAGCGGATACCGCCACGCATGGGTATTGCTATGCTTCATCCCATGACCATGAAAACCCTTCTCCATGTCTCGATTAGCGCCCTGTTTTTGTTACTTCCGGTTCACGGATCAGCCGGTTCCGGACCCAAAGTTTCGCTCGGTGTCGACGTCCTGCTCGAACCGCAGAGCCCGCATATCCAACTCGTCGCTGGAAAACGTATCGGACTCGTCACGAACCAATCAGGAGTCGACGGGAGACTCGTGCCCTCAGTCGATCGACTGGCAAGCGATCCACGTATTTCGTTGGTCCGACTTTTTGGGCCGGAGCACGGTATTCGTGGTGAAGTACCTGCGGGAGAAAAAGTCGCTGATGAGCGAGATCCACAGACAGGGATCCCCGTCGTCAGTCTTTACGGTAAAGATCGTAAACCCTCGAAGGCGGCTCTCGAGGGTGTAGATCTGCTGATGTTCGATATTCAAGACGTCGGCTCGAGAACCTACACCTATATCTCGACGCTCGGCGAGGTCATGCGCGCTTGCGGAGAAACGGGGATCCCGCTGGTCGTTCTGGATCGCCCGAACCCGCTAAGTGGCACTCACTTCGAAGGTCCGATGATCGAAGAGCGCTTTCGAAGCTTTATCGGCTGGGGGCCGATGCCGGTTACGCACGGCATGACTCTCGGCGAGGCGGCGCGCTTTTTCAACGATCAACTCAAGTTAGGCTGCACCTTGAGCGTTGTGCCGATGCGAGGCTGGACACGATCGATGATTTGGGACGACACCGGCCTCACGTGGACCATCACCTCCCCTCACATTCCCTCGGTGACGCAAGCTTATCTTTACGCGACCACCGGTATGATTTCGGCAACGCTTCAGGGCGTGAACGACGGTGTGGGTTCGACGATGCCCTTCGAGGTGATCGGCGGAGAATTCATTGACGCACTGAAGCTCGAGCAGGCGCTACAGTCCCTCGGACTTCCTGGTGTGCGCTTTCAAGCCATCTCTTACAAGCCGTTTTATGGGTCTTTCAAAGACAAACCCTTGCGGGGCGTACGCTTGAGGCTAACCGATCCGAAAGCCTATCGCCCAATCCGGACCGCGATCTCTATTCTGACGACATTACGGGCGATGTATCCGGACAAGTTCCTGTTCAAAGAAGAGCGCCCGGTGGGAATTCATTGGGGTAACACAGAGCTGCGAAAACAGCTTGAGTCGGGTCTTGGCACAGAAGCCATCATCGAGTCGTGGCGCGCAGGAAATGCAGAGTTCGAGACGGCGCGTCAACGTGCGTTGATCTACGATTGAGTCGCCGAGAAAAAGCCCGAAGCCAGTGTTTCTAGTACCAGCCCTGATGATCCCTTCACCATCAGAGTAGTGGACGAGAACCGCCCACCGCTTCGGGCTCGGCGATTCGCGATTGTCCCCAAGGGGCGGAACGTTCGCGATCTCGACGGGAGATAGGATCTCGAAAATCCATCGCGCAGTCCGCGCGATGTCGCACGAAAAATGCCGAAACCGTCGATCAGCCTTTCAGAGCGACGAAAACCTCGTCGAGCATCTTCTTGGCATCGCCGAACAACATCCGATTGTTTTCTTTGAAGAAGAGCGGATTGTCGACACCCGCGTAACCCGAGGCCATCGAACGCTTCATCACGATCGATATCTTGGATTTCCACACCTGAAGAACCGGCATGCCTGCGATGGGGCTCGTCGGATCATCCTCGGCAGCAGGATTGACGATATCGTTCGCGCCGATGACGATCGAGACGTCAGTGTCCGGAAAGTCGTCGTTGATCTCGTCCATCTCGAGAACGATGTCGTAAGGCACCTTGGCTTCGGCCAGTAACACGTTCATGTGCCCAGGCATACGGCCTGCAACTGGATGGATGGCGAACCTGACGTTCACCCCCTTCTCGCGTAGCAGCTTGGTGATTTCATAGACCGTATGCTGTGCTTGTGCGACCGCCATGCCGTATCCCGGAATGATCACGACGCTCTTGGCCGAGCGCAGCATCTCGGCGGTTTCGACGGCGCTCACCGCCACCACTTCACCCGCCGGCTGCTCGCCTGCCGCCGCCGGTGCAGTACCTCCGCCCGTCCCGAACCCACCCGCGATCACGCTGATGAAGTTGCGGTTCATGGCGCGACACATGATGTACGACAGAATGGCGCCCGAGGAGCCGACGAGCGCACCGGTCACGATCAAGAGATCATTCGCGAGCATGAAGCCCGTCGCCGCAGCAGCCCATCCAGAGTAACTGTTGAGCATCGATACCACGACGGGCATATCGGCGCCGCCGATCGCCATCACCATATGAATACCGAAGAGCAAAGCGATCAGCGTCATGATCGCAAGCGGAATCATTCCGGAATTCACGTCAGGTGCCAAAACGAATTGCGCGCCGTACCAAATGACCACGAGCAACGCGAGCAGATTGAGCCAATGTCTCGCCGGCAGCAGCAGCGGCTTACCACCGATTTTTCCGGATAACTTTCCGAAAGCGATGACTGAACCCGAAAACGTCACGGCACCGATCAGGATACCGATGTAGATCTCGACTTCGTGAATCGTCTTTTCGGCTCCCGTGTAAACCACGGAGGTGTCGACATAACTGGCAAAGCCGACGAAACAGGCTGCAAGGCCAACCAAGCTGTGCATGAGGGCAACCAACTCGGGCATCTGCGTCATCTGCACCGTGCGAGCCGCGTACAAACCGATGACTCCACCGACAGCCAGCGCCCCGATAATCCATGGCAGCCCGATCGCGAGATCGACGCGCGGACCAAATACGGTAGCGAGCACCGCCAGGGTCATACCGACCATGCCGTAAAAGTTGCCACGACGCGAAGTCTCGGGGTTCGACAACCCGCCGAGGCTCATGATGAAAAGAATGGCGGCGCCGAGATAAGCAACAGTCGCGATATTTTCTGACATGGCGGCAGCCCCTTATTTACGAAACATCGCAAGCATGCGACGGGTCACGGCGAAGCCGCCGAACATGTTGATTGCAGTCAACGCGAGTGCGGCGACGGCTAAACCCAAAATAAGCGTGTTGGGTCGATCGATCGCCGAGCCCGCAAGAGGTGGCGCAACCTGCACGATGGCGCCGACGGCGATGATGCTCGAGATAGCGTTGGTCACACTCATGAGCGGCGTATGCAGCGACGGCGTGACATTCCAGACGACCATGTAGCCGATGAAACAGGCTAGAACGAAAACCGTGAAATGTCCGAGGAACGATACCGGCGCGTAGGCACCGATCAGCCAGAACAACACACCAGCGACTGCAAAGATTCCTGTCAGCGTCTTAGCGGACATCGGCTCGCCGGCACCATGACCATGGGACGTTTTCTTTGCTGCAGGCGCAGCGGCAGCCGCAGGCTTCGCTTGCGGAGGTGTCGCAGACAAACGCGGGGGCGGTGGTGGCCAGGTGATCTCTCCGTCTTTGATGACCGTCGCGCCACGAATCGCTTCGTCTTCAAAGTTAACGTTGATGATGCCGTCTTTCGTCTTGCAGAGCTCTTCGGTCAGACGCAACAGATTGGTCGCGTAGAGCGTCGAGGCTTGCTTGGACAGCCGACTCGGCAGATCTGTGTAACCGATGATCGTGACGCCTTCACGCACCACTACCTCGCCCGGAACAGTGAGTTCGCAGTTCCCGCCTTGCTCGGCGGCCAGATCGACGATGACGCTACCGGGACGCATGGATCGAACCATGTCCGCGGTGATGAGTTTCGGTGCAGGTTTGCCTGGAATGAGCGCCGTGGTGATGATGATGTCGACGTCTTTCGCTTGCTGCGCAAAGACCTCGCGCTGAGCTTTTTGGAAGCCCTCGCTCATAACCTTTGCGTAGCCGCCCACACCGGTTCCTTCTTCCTGGTAATTCACCGGCACGAACTCGGCGCCCATCGACTTCACCTGATCGCCCACCTCCGGCCGAGTATCGTTGGCACGAACGATGGCACCGAGACCGACGGCGGCGCCGAGCGCTGCAAGACCCGCCACACCGGCGCCGATCACGAAAACCTTTGCGGGCGGGACTTTCCCTGCGGCAGTGATCTGCCCAGTGAAAAATCGGCCGAAGTGATGCGCTGCCTCGATGACCGCACGATAACCGGCGATGTTCGCCATCGACGAGAGTGCGTCCATCTTCTGTGCTCGCGAAATACGCGGCACGCTATCCATGGCGAGCACGGTCAGCCGGCGCTCTGCCATTTGTTTCATGAGTTCCGGATTTTGAGCGGGCCAAATGAAACTGATGACGGTCGTACCCGGTCGCAGGGCGACGACCTCTTCCGGAGAGGGAGCACGAACCTTGAAGATGATGTCCGAGCCTGCAAAAAGCTCTGCAGCATTAGCCGAAATACTCGCGCCTGCCGCAACGAATGCCGCATCACCGAAATTTGCAGCGGCACCGGCACCTGATTCGATGCAAACCTTGAAACCGAGCTTGATGAGCTTCTCGACCACTTCGGGAGCCGCAGCGACTCGTTTCTCGCCGGCGAAAGTCTCCCTTGGAACGCCTATGGTCAGGGACATGGCTACCTCATCAAAAATGACAGCAGGGCGACCCACCCCGGGGGGTCGAATAATACTCGAAAGAGTTGTCTTTATAAGGTCACGGCCAGAAGAGTGGCCTGGCGGATCGCGCGCTTGGCATCGAGTTCTGCGGCAACATCGGCACCACCGATCAGATGGACCGGGATTTGTGCGGCCCGAAGGGGCGCCTCCAGCTCTCGGCGGGGCTCCTGTCCGGTACAAAGGACGATACTGTCCACTTCGAGCGTGCGGGGCTGGCCGCTCTCAAGGATGTGCAGTCCGCGATCGTCAACGCCCAAATACTGCACTCCCGAGATCATCTGGACGCGCTTCATTTTGAGAGCGGAACGATGGATCCAGCCAGTGGTTTTACCCAACCCGGCACCCGGCTTACTCGTCTTTCGTTGCAGCAGGAACACCTCACGCTCTGATCGCGACGGCGCCGGTGCAACGAGTCCACCACGCGCGATGGCGGGATCTGCAACACCCCACTCTTTCATCCACAGGTCGCGATCGAGCGCCAACGACTGGCCCTCGTGTGTGAGAAAGGTAGCGACGTCGAATCCAATCCCGCCCGCCCCAAGAATTGCCACTCGACGACCGACCTCGCGACGTCCCATCAGTACATCGAGATAGCTCATCACGGAAGCATGCGACTGCCCGGTGATTCCCGGATTGCGCGGTACTACACCGGTCGCGATGACGACGTCGTCGAATTTTCCTTCGATGATTTCGGTCGTCGAAACCGCTCTTCCCAATCTGACATCGACTCCCGTCTCGCGAAGACGCTCATTGAAATAACGCAGAGTGTGTTCGAACTCTTCTTTGCCTGGCACGAGTTTCGCGAGATTGAACTGCCCGCCGATACGTGAATCCGCCTCGAATAGCGTGACCTGATGTCCACGCTCGGCCAATGTCGTGGCTGCAGCGAGCCCTGCGGGGCCCGCACCGATGACGGCGATACGCTTGGCGCGCCGCACGGGCTCGATGACGATTTCGGTTTCGTAGGCTGCCCGCGGATTAACGAGACAGCTCGCAATTTTTTTGGAGAAGGTGTGGTCGAGGCATGCCTGATTACACGCGATACAGGTGTTAATGCTCGCCACTCGGTTCTCGGTGACCTTACGGACAAAGTCCGGATCAGCGAGTAAAGGTCGAGCCATGGATACAAGATCAGCATCGCCGTTGGCCAGAATCTGCTCTGCGGTCTGCGGGTCGTTGATGCGGTTACTCGTACAAACCGGAATCGAGATCTCCGATTTCAATTTTTTGGCGAGCCACGTGAATGCACCCCGAGGAACAGAGGTCGCAATGGTCGGAATACGCGCTTCGTGCCAACCGATACCTGAGTTGATCAAAGTGGCGCCTGCGCGTTCGATCGCTTTGGCGAGCATCACGATCTCGTCCCAAGTCTGACCGTCCGGGATTAGGTCGATGAGTGACAGTCGATAGATGACGATGAAATCGGCGCCGACAGCCTCACGAATGCGCTGCACGATCTCGACGGGTAACTGCATGCGGTTTTTATATTCACCGCCCCACTTATCGTCGCGACGATTGGTAGCACTCACGAGAAACTGATTGATGAAATATCCCTCAGATCCCATGACCTCAACACCGTCGTAACCCGCCTCTCGCGCCAAAACCGCACAACGTACGAAAGCACGAATCTGCCGCTCGACGCCTGCTGTGCTCAGCGCGCGCGGGGTGAATGGTGTGATCGGAGACTTGATGCGCGACGGTGCAACCGTGAGCGGATGGTAGCCGTAACGTCCCGCATGCAGGATCTGCAGCGCGATGCGTCCTCCCTCTCGGTGCACGGAATCGGTGACGAGCCGATGCCGCTCAGCAGCCCTGCGTGTCGTTAGTCGGGATGCGAAGGGCGCAAGCCACCCCTCGATATTGGGCGCGAATCCACCCGTGACCATGAGCCCGACACCACCTCGCGCGCGAGCCGCAAAATATTCGGCGAGTCGGGGAAAGTATTCGGCGCGGTCTTCAAGCCCCGTGTGCATGGAGCCCATCAGCACACGATTCGGGAGGGTGGTGAATCCGAGATTGAGTGGGGCGAGAAGGTGCGAGTACATGGCTCGCGATTGTGTCACAACACACCGAGGATTCGGCGAGCCCCCTCTACGATTTCCGCATGCATCGAGTTGCTGGATTCCGAAATTTTTTGCTCGTCGCCGTGACCTCGACGATTATCGCCTCGTGCGGGGGAAGCGACGATAATGAATTCCAGCCCATCGCACCGAACAGTGGGTTTCTGACCGTTGGCCTCACAGACGCGCCCATTGACGAGGCGGCTGAGGTCATCGTCGTGTTTACGGGAATCGAGCTACAGCGTGGCAGCGCGAGCACGATTAACATCGACTTCGAGACTCCTAGATCGATCGATTTACTGTCATTTCGAGACGGCAAAACCACAAATCTCGTCGATCGAACTCAGGTTCTTCCGGGTAACTACGAGTGGATCCGTCTCAAAATTCGCGCCGAGCAAAACATCCAGGATGGTTCGCGAATCCGTCTCCGGGATGGGCGCCAATTTCCTTTATATATTCCAAGCGGTTTGGAGTCCGGCCTAAAACTCAATCGCCCCTTTGTCGTGGCACAGGGGGCAACCACGCGGCTGCTCATCGACTTCGATTTACGCAAGTCGGTCGTTGCCCCTCCGGGACAAGGCGCGAATTGGATCCTCCGCCCTTCATTGCGCCTAGTTGACCAACTGCAGGTCGGTAATCTCACCGGAACGGTCGATGTGGCGGGTCTTGCGGCCGCACAACAAATCGCCGTGCCAGCCTGCCGTGCCGGTGTTTATGTTTACCGGGGCTTTAATGTGACGCCGGACGACATGGACGGGGAGCCCGCCGACGGCGCCGATCCAGTGGCTTACCAGCCGATCTTTACGCCCTCGCCGCCGGCAGCAACCGCATACACCGTACACTTTCTCGAATCCGGCGAGTACACCGTGGCAGCAACCTGCCAGTTCGACGTGGATCAGGACCCATCCCGAAGCGAATTTGATCCGGCCGCGGTGGTACCACCCGGGTCGGTGCCCGCGATGCAATTTATCCGAAAAAATACCCTGATCACGACAGGCGCGACGGCTCGAGCGGATTTCCCCTAACGTCGCACCAGGGTGCGTCAACGCGGGATATCATGCCCCACGGCATGGCCTCGCCCCGCAACCCACAGCTCTACCTGCATCTCTCGAATCGACTCGAGAAATTGGCGGACCGGCTCGCGACCGATCTCGCGAGTTCACCTCTAGATCCGATGGCGCTTCGAACCGTGGCGGTCTCCAGTTCCGAGACCGGCCGCTGGCTCTCGATGCGACTCGCGGACCGTCAAGGCATCGCCATGGGAGTTCGTTATCCCTTCCTGCGACGGGTCATCGACGAGTTGGCCACGGGAAGCCTCGGCGGGACGCGACGCTGCTCTCCGCAATTCAGTCGCGAAGCCATGGGCTGGTGGCTTTTCGATCGATTACCCACATTCATGGAGTTAGAGACCTTTTCGGTCGTACGCGGTTATTTACGGGACGGTTCCTCGCTTCGCCGCTTCGAGCTCGCGAGACGCCTCGCGGATTTATTTGATCAATACCAAATTTACCGACCACAAATGCTCCGCCTGTGGGACTCCTCCAGAAAAGAAGGAGGTTGGCAGGGCGCGCTGTGGCGTGCGCTCCGGGAGGAATTTCCCGATGAAGATTCCTTCATTGATTTGCACGAGGCGCTGATCAACCGAAACGATGCGGAAATAGATCCGGCGCATCTACCAGCGTCTCTCGCAATTTTTAGTCTCAATACGATTCCACCCGCATTCTTGGATGTTCTGCGGAAAGCATCTGGCGTCGTCAGGATCGATCTTTATCTCCTCTCCCCAACCGAGCACTACTGGGCGGATCTGCTCACGAGAAAGCAGCAACTCAAATCCGGGGCTGAGATCGATCAACTTGAAGGCAATCCCCTCGGAAATTCCCTGGGAAAACTCGGACGTGACTTGCTCGATCAGCTGATCGCGCGCGAAGCCCAACAGGCGAGCGAGCAATTCGAGGATGTCGAAGCATCTACGCTTCTTGAGTGTCTTCAGGATGACTTGCAGACGCTCCGCGATCGGACTACGAACGCCGAAAAAAAACGTATCGCTGACGACGACTTCTCGATCGAGGTGCATTCCTGCCATGGGCGAATGCGGGAGATCGAGGTTCTGCATGACTATCTTCTCGGACTATTTCAGGCGGATCCGACGCTCACGACGCGCGACGTCATCGTGATGGCGCCGAACATCGACGTCTACGCCCCCTTCATCTCCGCCGTGTTCGGTGTTCCTGAGAGCGATTTGTCGCAGATCCCCTACTCTCTTGCCGATCAAACGGCTCGATCTGATTTCGATACCGTCGATGCATTTTTGAAGCTGCTGAATGTCGGGCTTTCACGCTTCGAGGTAGATAATGTTCTCGGCGTACTGGAGAGCGGCGTATTTCGCCGATGCTTCAAGCTCGATACGACCGATCTAGAGCGTATCCGCTTATGGATCAAAGAATGCGGAACGGTCTGGGGGATTGACGCCGAACATCGCGCCCAGCTCGGTCTCGGCAACACAGACGATTTTTCTTGGGCTCGACTCGAGGCTACCCTGCTCGAAGGTTACGCGATGAACGGCAGGGGTCGGAGGCTGCACGGGGATATACTGCCTTTCGCGGATCTCGAAGCGGATCACCTCGATACCTTGGCGCGCTTCTTATCGGCATTCGAGTTGCTTCGGTTCACATCCTTACAGCTTCGAAATGCTCGCACTCGTACGCAGTGGTCTGAGTGTCTCTTGCAGATCATTCATCGCCTCAAAGCGGACGATGCGCTGCCGTCGAGGGAAGTCCATTCGATAAGACGAGCGATATCGGAACTCGCGGACACGGGCGCCGCGCCATCGACCGAACCGGTGACTGCTGAGGTCATCGTGGAGCATCTCGATCGCAGGCTCCGTGATACGCCCGCATCAGGAGGGTTCTTAGACGGTCGGGTGACCTTCTGCTCGCTTAAGCCGATGCGGGCCATTCCATCAAAAGTCATCGCCATTCTCGGTATGAACGAGGCTGACTTCCCGCGACAAAATGTCCGGCCGAGCTTCGACTTTATTTCGGCGACTCCAGCTCGCGGAGATCGCTCACTTCGGGATGATGATCGTTACCTGTTTTTGGAAACCTTACTCAGCGCGCGTCAGCGGTTATTCATCAGCCATATTGGGCAGTCGTACCATGATCCGCTTAAATCCCCGCCATCGAGCGTCATGATCGAGTTACTCGACTACATTGATCGAGGCTTCTCCCTGTCGGCGGCAGTCTCACGCCGACTCGACATCCAGCATCCGATGCAGGCGTTCAGTCGCCGGTACTTCGACCCCGCGCGCCCGCTAAGTTTTTCCAAAGAAAATGCAGACGCGGCATCGGTCCTGGCGACGATGTCGCCAAAGCTACGCGAGGTATTTTCTCGGCCCTTGATGGAGGCGGACGCTAGCGCTCGCAGAATCACACCGAGCAGCCTCTGCGATTTTTTCGTTAATCCATCGCGACAAATTTGTGAACGACGGCTCGGCATTCGACTGCATCGCGAGCAGGAAGGTCTGCCGACACACGAGCCCGTCGATCTCAATGCGCTCTCGAGATATCAACTACAGCAGGAGCTCGTAGACGCGAGATTGCGGGATGAAGATTGGCCGATTTGGGACGCCGCCCGCGCCAGAGGCCGTTTACCCGTTGGGCCGTACGGCGAGATGACGGAGCATGCGATCGAGCAAGGCGCCGATGTATTTGTCGGCTTGGTGCGGCAGCAAATCGGCAATCGGGCCCGCGAACACCGACTTATCAGCTGGCAAAAAGCACCCTGGATACTCGAGGGAAGGATCGATGGAGTCTACGGTACCGAGCTATTAAGAGCGCGATGCGCCTCGTTGAAGGCGAAGGATCTCATTGCATGCTGGATCGAGCATGTGATGGCCAACCTCATATCACCGGATATCGGCACGCAACTCATCGATCGAGAGGGAAAGGTACGGGAATTCAGGCCGCTGCAGTCCACGGCCCAAGCGGAGTCGATTCTGCTCGAGCTTCTCGATCTGTACTGGCGAGGCCTAAGCCAACCTCTTCGCTTCTTCCCCCAAACGTCGTTGATGTATGCCTCGAC
>JBMTZJ010000016.1:0-17172 GCA_049455515.1 Steroidobacteraceae bacterium | reverse complement strand
GCGCGCGCCATACCGGTGGTCATCGCGAGCGCGACGATGTCGGCGAGAGCAGAGCGACGGATGCAACAGCTCGCTCCCTTGTTTCGCGATGTCTTCGCGAGCGGGATTCGGATTGCCGCGCAGTCCGAAGTCGATGCCGAGCGTTTTCGGCGACTCGGGGTTGCGCCGTCGCGCGTACAAGTCATCGGCAATCTCAAATTCGATCTAACTCTCTCGGCGCAACTTCCGGAGCAGGGTGCCGCGTTGCGTGCGCGTTGCGGCTGGCAGGATCGATTGCTACTCGTCGGCGGCAGCACTTACGAGCTCGAAGAGTCGGCGTTACTCGAAGCGCAGCGTCGGCTGCGTCGCGAAGGCATCGACTTGGCGCTCGTACTCGCGCCTCGGCATCCGTCTCGTTTCGAGTCGGTGGCGGCACGATTACAGTCAGACGGTATCGTTCATGCCCGGCGCAGCCAACTCGAGGTGATGCCCGCACGAGCGCCCGATGTCTTGTTGCTCGATACGCTCGGCGAGTTGATGGGTGCGTATGCGGCGGCGGATTTGGCGTTCGTCGGCGGTAGTCTCGTCGCAGATGTCGGCGGACATAATTTGATCGAACCCGCAGCGCTCGGAATACCCGCGATCGCGGGTCCGCACGTTTACAACGCGCCCGAAGTGGCGGCAGATCTTCGAGCCGCGGGTGCGCTTTCTACGTGTGTGGATACGGAATCTTTGATCGCCGAAGTTCGGAGTCTCGTCACGAACAAAGACGAGCGCTTCCGTCGCGGAGCACGAGGTCGGGCCTTCGTCGAGAACAATCGAGGTACGCTCGAGCGTCTGCTCGGCTACCTCGAGCCGCTTATGGCTGAGTCGCTGGCGCGGTCGCCGACAACCAACCGTTGACTTCTTCGAGTGTGGCGCGATCGAGCGTGCCCGAAGCCAGGCGCAGGCGCATCACGTTCAAAATATAGTCGTACCGGCTACGCGAGTAATTGGTTTGCGCAACGGCGAGGCTGCGACGGCCCTCGAGTACGTCGACGGCAGTGCGCGTACCCACCTCGTAACCGGCCTCGGTCGCCTTGAGCGCCGTCTGACTCGACTCGAATGCTTGACGTAACGCGTTCACGCGCGAGATTTCGCTGATGACACCGAGGTACGCATCGCGCGCCTGGCGCTCGGTCTGCCGGGAGACTCGAGTGAGACGCTCGCGCGCAGCGCGCCACTGGAATTCGCTCTGACGAACCCGAGACTGGGCCGCACCGCCACTGAAGAGGGGCATCGTGACCTGCAGCGTGTAGCTCTCATCTTCGGTATCGGAGAGTCGCGTGCCGACGTTGCCACTCACGAAGTTGATGGCACTCGAGGTTTCGACTTTGCTTTTGCTGGCGACGAGATCGAGTTCGGGAAGATGGCCACCGAAGGCTGCGCGGACGTTGTCCCGCGCGATATCGGCGGCGAGTCGGCTCGAGATGAGCGCGAGGTTTTGTTCCATCGAACGTTCCACCCATTGAGCCTCGTCGGCGGGGTCGGGTGACTTCAGCGGCATCGCGTCGCCGGGTTTGGAGAGTACGGTGTATTTCTCGGCGGTGATTTCGCGCAGGAGTTCCTCGGCCGAGGCGAGTTGACGCTTGGCGGCGATGACGGCTGCTGCGGCGCTGTCGCGGGCGGCCTTCGCCTCTTGAACGTCGGTGATGGCGATGAGACCCACCTCGAAGCGCTTCTCGGCCTGCTCGAGCTGACGCGAGATGGCGTCGAAGGCAGAGGACTGCGCCTCGACTGCGTCTTGCGCGGCCAGCACGTTGAAGTACGCCTCGGAGACGCGAAGGATGAGTTGCTGCTCGGCTGCCTGAAAGTCGGCTTCGGCCTGGGCAACCTGACGGCTCGCGCGCTTGATCGCGACCCAGTTGTCCCAAGAAATCAGGCTCTGTCGGAGATCGAGGCTCCAACGGTCGGTCTCAGGCTCCGCCACGCTCGCGGAGAGGAAGTTCAGGACGACGGTCTGACCGTTGGGCAGGCGTTGCTCTTGGGGAAACTGACCCGTGCTCGTGGTGTCGGATTTGGTCTTGCTCGCCGACCCGGAGAGCTGCGGCAGGATCGCCGCCCACGCTTGGGGCCGTGATTCACGGGCTGCTCGTCGCAGGGCGTCCGCCTCCCGAATTTGGGGGTCGTTGGCCAGGGCACGCTCGTACACGCCCTTGAGGTCTTCTGCGGAGGCTGAGTGGGCCGCGACGAGCATGCCGAGGGCGAGTACGAGTAGACGCGACATCATTCAAACCTCAATTGGTGTTATATATCACTATAACAGACAGGAACCGGCCCGATCAACGGGCCCTCAGGGTCAGTATGGACGCAACGAGGGGTCGATGCGTTCCCCCCACGCCAGAATTCCACCCGTCAGGTTGGCTACCGAACCAAACCCGCGGGATTCGAGCACTCGGGCGATCTGCAAGCTCCGACCCCCCGAGCGACACATGACGACGACGGGACGAGCGGGATCGAGCTCGTTGATCCGATCGATGATTTGACCCATGGGGATATGGCGGGCGAACGGCAGGCTCGAGATCTCGAGTTCCCAGCCCTCGCGTACGTCGATGACGAGGGGCTGCTCCCCGGCGTCGATCCTCGACTTCAATTCTTCGACCGTCATCTCCGTGATCATTCGAGCATCCTGCTTGGCATCGATCAAAATTTGAAGCGTTCGGGCTGAGGTGCGCCAACCAGTGGCTTCAGGGCGGTTTCGAAGAGCGAGGTGGTTCGGAAAGCCTCGAATGTCGTGCGTTCGATCAATCGCGCTTCCATGATGAGCCCTGAGCCGATGACGGCGAACATTCGGCCGCCGATGGCGAGATGACGCGCGAATCGTTCGTCCGCGACCGGCAGAGAGCCCGCGAGCACGATGACATCGTACGCGCTGCTGCCGAGGGCCTCCGGATCGAACGCATTGCGGCATTCGACGGTGACATTGCTCACGCCGGCATTTTTGAGATGGCGCGTGGCCATCGCAGCGAGGTCTTCGCGCAGCTCGAGACCACGGACCTCGCTCGCACCCGCCGCGAGGCAGGCCGCGAGATAACCGCTGCCGACGCCGACGAGCAAGACGCGGTCGGTCGGCTGCGGAGCGACGGCCTGTACGATCCGTCCGGCAACCTTCGGCGCCAACATTCGATCACCACCCCCCAAGGGGATTTCGATATCGGCGAAGGCGAGCTCCGCGTAGGCGGCCGGTACGAATTTCTCGCGAGGCACGCGAGAGAAGATGTCGAGGACGACGGGATCGAGTACCTCCCAGGCCCGCAGCTGCTGTTGAATCATCTGCTCGCGTGCGGCTTCAGTGGCTGCGGGGGTCATCGGCATCGAACGAATTCCGTCTTGCGTGGGCGAAGGGGCGGGAAAATACGGGTTTTCCCGCCGACTGCCAAGACGTAGTACTACGGACGGGTAGGTCACGCGCGAGAGTCGCCGACCCGGCCCTTGCCGAGCCGGCGACTCTCGACCGCGATACTCAGTCGACGGTCACTTCGCCGCCGATTTTTCGAAGTCGCCCGCCTCGACGATGCTGAGCGTCTCCGGCTTGATCCAGCGCTTCACCGCGGCATTGACGTCCGCCACGGTCAGCGCGGCAACGCGCTTCTCGAAGTCGGCGTCCCACTCCAGGGTGCGGTCGAGGAACAGATAGCTCGAGAGGCGCCCGACGAGCTCGCGATCCTGCGAGCGGCTGACGTTTCGGCTTTGCAGCCAGCCGTTCTTGGCATCCTTGAGCTCCGTCTCGCCAAAGCCTTCGGTCAGGATCTTCGCGAGTTCTTCCCGATAAGCGGCGATGAGGCGCGCCGAGTTCTCGGGGTTGTAGATCGCGAAGGTACCGAAGTTGCCATCCTTGTCGAGCGGATCAGCCGTGAGGAAGGAAGACACACCGTAGCTGATGCCTTCTTTCTGACGGATGCGCACCGCGAGACGCGAGTTGAGGAACCCGCCACCGAGCATGTAATTGGCCATCACGAGCGCCGGGTAGTCCGGGTGATCGTCGCGAAGCTCGAGATTGACGCCGGCGATCATCACCGCGTTCGCTTTGTCGGGCGTGTTGATCTTGCGGATCACCGACGGGACGTCGAAGAACGGCGAGACCGCGCGCTCGTACGGCATCTTGGCCGTCCATCCGGCGAGGATGCCACCGAGGGCTGCACGCACCATGTTCTCGTCGAAGTCACCGACCACAGCCGCCGTCGCACGACCCGCGCCGTAGAACTCGGCGTGGAACTTGCGCAGATCCGCAGCGGTCACGGCTCGTACTGCCGCGGCCTGCTCGTCGAAGCTGAGCGTGCGTCGGAAATCTTTGGCCGGGTAAGGCGAGGTGATGCGGTTGATCTCCTGCGCGGCGATCGCTTGCGGCTCGCTGCGCTGCTGCTCGATGGCCGCCAACACTTCATCGCGAAGTTTGGTGAGCTCGGCGTCCGGGAACACCGGATTGCGCAAGATGTCACCGACGATCTCGAGGGTCGGCACGAGATTTTCACGCGTCGAGGTGATGCTCACCGACACGTTTTGACCGCCACCACCGATGCCGACCGACGACTTCAGTTTGTCGAGTTCGTCGTTGATCTGCTGCAGCGTGCGGTTCTTGGTACCACGACGCAGCATCGCTGCCGTGAGCTCCGCAACGGTCGCCTTGCCCTCGAGCGAGGCGAGGCTACCGACGCGCAGGGTCATCGTGAGATTGACCGAGCTACCGCGGGTGGATTTGCTGAGGAAGCTGTACTCGGCGCCACCGGGGAAGGTCTCAGACCGCGTACGCGACACGATATTGGCCGGCGAAGGATCGAACACCTCAGCCTGCTTGAGCGCCTGCTTGCCTTGGTAATCTTTGAGGATCACGGCCGGATCGGGCGGCTGCGGAATTGCGGCGCGATCAGGCGCGGCATCCGGGACGAAGAGGCCGGTGGTGCGATTGGAGGGCTTCAGGTAAGCCGCGGCAACCCGATTGACGTCGGCCGCCGTGACTTTTTCCATCTGGTCACGCGAGAGGAACCACAGTCTCCAGTCGCCCTTGGCGATGTACTCGGAGAGGCCGAGACCCACGCGGTCGCTGTTGTTGTAGGTCTGTTCGAAGAAGCGCAAGAACTTGTTGCGCGCACGCGCGACTTCGTCGTCCGTGACCGGCTGAGCCTTGAGACCGTCGAGCACGGCCAGCATGATCTGCGTCGCCTCGGCGACCGGCTTGTCTTTGAGCACTTCGGCTGCAAAGTACATATATCCGGGATCCTTGAGGCTGAATGCGAAGCCGCCGACGCTACTCGCTTTGCCGGTTTCGACGAGGGCTTTGTAGAGACGGCCAGAGGGCTCGTTCGTCAGCACGTCTGCGAGCACTTGCACGGCGGCGAAGTCGGGATGGCCGCCCGGCGGGATGTGATAGCCGGCCGAGGTGACCTGCACGTCGCCCACGCGACGCAACACGACGTGACGCTCGCCGTCCTGAACGGGCTCGACCGTGTACGTCGGTTGCAGTACGCGCGTCGGGCGTGGGATCTTGCCAAAGAATTCATTGACCCAGCCGATGGTCTTCGCTTCGTCGATTTTTCCGGCGACGATTAGTACGGCATTGTCGGGCTGATAATACTTTTTGTAGAACGCGCGAAGGTTCTCGATGGGAACGCGCTCGATATCCTCGCGCGAACCAATCGTGGACTTGCCGTAGTTGTGCCAGAGATAGGCGGTCGACATCACGCGCTCGAGCAGTACTCCGCCCGGATCGTTCTCGCCGGCCTCGAACTCGTTGCGTACGACCGAGAATTCGCTGCGCAGATCTTCTTCTTTGATAAAGGAGTTGATCATGCGGTCGCTCTCGAGATCGAGCGCCCAGCGCAGATTGTCATCGGTGGCCGCGAAGGTCTCGAAGTAGTTGGTACGGTCGTACCAGGTGGTGCCGTTCGGTCGTGCGCCGCGAGCGGTCAGCTCCTGCGGAATATTCGGAAAGCGCGGCGTCCCTTTGAACACCAAGTGCTCGAGCAGGTGCGCCATACCGCTTTCGCCATACCCTTCATGGCGAGAGCCGACGAGGTAGGTGACGTTGACCGTGATGGTCGACTTGGAGGGGTCCGGGAAGAGCAGGACCTTGAGGCCGTTGGCGAGACGGTATTCCGTGATGCCCTCGACGGAGGTGATTTTCTCCGGCGGCGCGAGTCGAGTTGACGCCGTCTTCTTGGCGGAGGCAGGCTTGTCCGCGGCGAGGCCAACGGGCAGAGCGAACACCAAGGCGAATGCGACGAACGCCGTGGTGAGGCGGGAGACGATAGTGCGCACGGGAACAACTCCAAGCTGTGAAGCAGAGGCGGCCAATGTATCCGTCCGCACGGTCTTTGCAAGGGCTTGCCTGATCGCCCTCGTTTCGGGCATGCCAAGCGCCATGGCCGAGTCCGCAGCCAACGACCCCGTACCCGTCCGCAAGCCCCTCGACCTCTCGGTCCCGAAGCTGAGCGCATTCATGGCACCGAAAGAGTGGTGGTCGCCGTTACCGCCCGACATCGACGAGGTCATCGTTCGCGGCCGTCGGCAGCCCGGTGAGATCCCTGAGCGTAAAGCCGTACCGCAGGGTCTTGGCGGACTCTTTTGGGGAATGCGCAACCCGACGGAGAGTTGGCGACTATTGCTGCCCGACCCGAACGTCACCGTGCCGGAGCGCGATGGCGACGAACCGCGCGAGCCGCCGGGGGCTTATCGCGTGCGCATCGGAGAGCCCGGAAGAATTTATTGATGGGCTGTTGTCCTCTAAGCGCGAAGTCGTCTGCGCGCGAAGCCCTCCACGCGAGTCACCCATAAAAAAAGCCCCGCCTTTCGGCGGGGCTTTCCGGGAATCGACACCCTGACTGACTGCGCTCAGAGTAGCGGAACGAGCAGCAGTGCAACGATGTTGATAATTTTGATGAGCGGGTTGATCGCGGGACCCGCGGTGTCCTTGTACGGATCACCGACCGTGTCACCCGTGACTGCCGCCTTGTGGGCTTCGGAACCCTTGCCACCGAAGTTTCCTTCTTCGATGTACTTCTTGGCATTGTCCCAAGCGCCGCCACCGGTGCACATGGAGATCGCCACGAAGAGGCCGGTGACGATCGTACCGATGAGCAGACCACCCAGGGCTTTGATGCCCTCTCCGGGACCCATCAGCGCAGAGATACCGAACGCCACGACGACCGGCACGAGAATCGGCAGCAGCGACGGAACGACCATTTCTTTGATCGCCGCCTTCGTCAGAAGATCGACGGCCTTGGAATAGTCGGGCTTCGCCGTCCCTTCCATGATGCCCTTGATCTCGCGGAACTGACGACGCACCTCGGTGACCACTGAGCCGGCCGCTCGGCCGACGGCTTCCATCGCCATCGCGGCGAAGAGGTAGGGCACGAGGCCGCCGATGAAGAGGCCGATGATCACCGCCGGATCGGACAGCGAGAACTCGACCAACTTGCCCTGCTCTTCGAGCTTGTGCGTGTAGTCGGCGAAGAGCACGAGCGCCGCGAGACCGGCGGAACCGATCGCATAGCCCTTGGTGACCGCCTTCGTCGTGTTACCCACGGCGTCGAGCGGGTCGGTGATGTTGCGGACCTTCTTGTCGAGGCCCGACATCTCGGCGATGCCACCGGCGTTGTCCGTGATCGGGCCGTAGGCGTCGAGTGCCACGATCATGCCCGTGAGCGAGAGCATGGCCGTCGCGGCGATCGCGATGCCGTAAAGACCCTCGAGCGTATACGCGCCCCAGATGGCGGCGCACACGGCGATGACGGGCAGGGCGGTCGACTTCATCGATACGCCGAGACCCGCGATCATGTTGGTCGCGTGACCCGTCTGTGAAGCTTCGGCGACCTTACGAACCGGGCTGAACTCCGTGGCAGTGTAGTACTCGGTGATCACGATCATGGCCGCCGTGAGCGCTAGGCCGATCAGCGTGCAACCGAACATGCCGATGAAGTTGTCCGGCATCAACTCCTCGGTGATGAACCAGAACATCACGGCGGAGACCACGCCCGAGACGATCACGCCCTTGTAGAGCGCGTTCATGATCTTGCCGCCCTCGCTGGCCTTCACGAAGAAGGTTCCGACGATGGAGGAGACGATGGAGGCGGCGCCGAGTGCGAGCGGGTAGATGACTGCCGCGCCGTCGCTGCTTGCGAGCATCAGACCGCCGAGCAGCATGGTGGCGACCAAGGTGACCGCGTAGGTCTCGAAGAGGTCTGCGGCCATACCGGCACAGTCACCCACGTTGTCACCGACGTTGTCGGCGATCACGGCCGGGTTACGCGGATCGTCTTCCGGAATGCCGGCCTCGACTTTACCGACGAGGTCGGCGCCGACGTCTGCACCCTTCGTGAAGATGCCGCCACCGAGACGCGCGAAGATCGAGATCAAAGATCCGCCGAAGGCGAGACCGACCAGCGATCGCAGGGCGAGATCCTCGCCGACCACGCCGCGCATCGCGAGGTAGTAACCCGCGACGCCGAGCAGACCGAGACCGACGACCAGCATGCCGGTGATCGCGCCACCTTTGAAGGCGACACCGAGTGCGGCGTTGAGTCCGTTATTCGCCGCTTCGGCGGTACGCACGTTGGCGCGCACGGACACGTTCATGCCGATGTAGCCGGCGACACCCGAGAGCAGCGCACCGACGAAAAATCCGCCGGCCGTGGCCCAATCGAGAATGAAGCCGAGAATGACGAAGAGTCCGAGACCGACGACCGCGATCGTCGAGTACTGGCGATTGAGATAGGCCTGCGCGCCCGCCTGAATGGCCGCGGCGATTTCCTGCATCCGGGCATTACCCGCCGGCAGGGCGTTGATTTGGGCTGCGGCGATCGCGCCATAAACAACCGCGAGCGCCCCGGCGCCGATGGCGATCCAGAGCCAGAGATTGGCATCCATTTCTTGAGTCCCCCTGAAAAAAGCCTAGGAATACGTATGTAAACGGCGGCGAAATATAGCACAGCACTCCGGGACGCCCGTTCCCGGCCCCGGCGCCCGCACCATCAGACCTTGAAAGCGCGCAGTTTCTTTTTGACGGCGACGCCCTTGAGCTTCACGTAAACAGGCAAGCCATCTTTATAGGGCGGTGGATCGCCGCCACCGATGAGTGGGAGCAGGTAGCGTCGGCATTTTTCGGTGATGCCGAAGCCGTCGGCCGTGATGAAATCACGCGGCACTTTTTTCTCGACGTTGGCCACCTTGGCGAGCGGCACGTGACCCACCGTCCAGCGGTACGGCTTGGACGATTTGCGAACCACGATCGGCATCACGGCGTTGTGACCCTTCACGGCGAGTTCCACGGCGGCCTGACCCATCGCGTACGCCTGCTCGACGTCGACCTTCGAGGCGATGTGCCGCGCGGCACGCTGCAGGTAATCGGCAACGGCCCAGTGATACTTGTAGCCGTGCGCCTCGCGAACCATGTTGGCGACGACCGGACCGACGCCGCCGAGCTGCGTGTGACCGAAGGCGTCCTTGGTGCCGGCATCAGCGAGAAAGCGACCGTCCGCGTCAGCGGTACCCTCGGACACCACGATGACGCAGTACCCCACGCGATCGACTGTTTCTTTGACGCGCTTTAAGAAGGCTTTGCGATCGAAGGCGATTTCCGGAAACAGAATGATGTGTGGCGCCGCGTCTCGGCCCTTACCCGCGAGGCCGCCGGCCGCTGCGATCCAGCCCGCGTGTCGACCCATCACTTCCATCACGAATACTTTGGTGGAGGTACGGGCCATCGAGGCGACATCGAGCGAGGCCTCGAGTGTGGAGACGGCCACGTACTTGGCGACGGAGCCGAAGCCGGGACAGGCGTCGGTGAAGGGCAGGTCGTTGTCGACCGTCTTCGGTACACCGATACAGGTGATGGGGTAGCCCAGCTGCTCGCCCATCTGCGCCACTTTGTGCGCCGTGTCCATCGAGTCGTTACCGCCGTTGTAAAAGAAATACCCGATGTCGTGCGCCTTGAAGACCTCGATGAGGCGTTCGTATTCCCGGCGATTCTGATCGAGTCCCTTCAGTTTGAAGCGCGCCGAGCCAAAGGCGCCGGAGGGGGTATGTCGCAAGCCCGCAATGGTCGCTTTGCTTTCCTTCGAACAGTCGATCAGGTCTTCTTCCAAGGCGCCGACGATCCCGTGTCGTCCGGCGTACACCTTGCCGATGGTCTTCGGGTAGCGTGCGGCGGTTTCGATGACGCCGGCTGCCGAGGCGTTGATGACGGCGGTGACCCCGCCAGACTGGGCGTAAAAGGCGTTACGAGGCTTGGCTTTTTTCATGGGGGGCGAGCATAACGCAGGGTTTGACCTCCCGGAATCGCCCCGGTACTGTGCCGGCCTCCATGCGTATCGTTTTTCTTGGGGCCCCCGGGTCCGGTAAGGGCACTCAAGCCCAGCGTCTTATCGAGCGTCACGGCATCCCGCAGATTTCGACGGGTGATTTGCTGCGCGCGCACGTTCGCGAGGGCACCGAGCTCGGTCGTCGCGCGAAGTCGGTGATGGACGCCGGTCAGCTCGTCGACGACACCACCATTCTCGGCATGGTTCGCGAACGGCTCGCGCAGTCCGACGCTGCGCGGGGATTCATTCTCGACGGCTTTCCGCGCACGATCCCGCAGGCTGAAGGTCTTGCGACTCTTCTCGCCGAAATCGGTAAGCCGCTCGATGCGGTCATTCTGTTCGACGTCGATCCGGCCCTGCTGGTGAAACGTATTTCGGGTCGTCGCAGTTGCCAGGATTGTGGACGGGTATTCAACGTGCACACCGCGCCGGTACCGGTTCCGCCGCCGTGCAACGGGCAGTGCACCGCCCCAAGGCTCATTCAGCGTCCCGACGACGCCGAGGAGACCGTGACCAAACGACTCGGGGTGTACGAGGCGCAGACGGCGCCGCTCGTCGGGTTTTATCGAGAACGCGGTTTATTGAAGACCGTACAGGCCGATGCGCCGCTCGCCGAGGTGACCTCGCGGGTCGAGGCCGCGTTACAGCGCGGCGCGTAAACGCGCAGCGAGCAGCTCAGCGCGCCAACCGCACAGCGTCTGCGCGGCGTCTTCGCCCCGGGCGATGTCCTCCAGATCTTTTCGGGTCGCCAGCACCTCTGTCGCGATAGCGAGTTCCTGCGCGACCGCGTTCACGGCCTGAGACAAACGTTTGGTCCGCGCCAACAACTCCGGATCGGGGCGCTCCCGTCGCGGGAGTGGCGGCGGAGGATTCGCGATGTGGGCGGCCTCGACGAACGCGAGGATCTCGTCGCCGGAATGTTTGACGACGCCCTCGGGCATCTCCGGAACCTGTGCGAGGGCGCTGCGATCTCGCGGGACGCGTTGCACGATTTCGCGCAGCATACCATCGTCGAGAATCCAGCCGCGCGGCCGATTCTTTGACATGGCACGCCGCTCTCGCCAAGCCGCCAACTGACGCAGCAGCGTCATCCGCCCCTCGTCCCAGCCTTGGGTGCCTTTGAACCGTTGCCAGGCTTTTTCGGGATCGATGACGAGCAACTTGGGATCGTGTAAGCCCTCGAGATCTTCTTTCAACCAGGCCTCGCGACCGAGCCTTGAGAGTTCTTCGAGTAGTCGATCGCGCAGCGCGTGCAAGTAGCGAACGTCGTCGAGGGCGTATTCGATTTGCTCGGGCGAGAGCGGGCGTCGTGACCAGTCGGTACGGGTTTGACCTTTGGGGAGTTCGCGATCGAGCAGTCGTCGGACGAGTTCGGCATAACCGACTTGAGCGGGGAAGCCCGCCAGCGCGGCGGCGATCTGCGTGTCGAAAAGCGGCGCGACGCTACCCACGACCGGCGCGAGCACCTCGAGATCCTGTCGACCCGCGTGCAGAATTTTGAGGGGGCCTTCGGATCCGAGTATCGGCCGCAGCGGGCCGAGATCTTCGAGGGCGAGTGGATCCACACAGACGGCCTCGCTGGAGGAGGCAAGCTGTAGCAAGCAGAGTTCGGCTCGATAAGTGCGTTCGCGGAGGAACTCGGTGTCGAGCGCGAGCGCCTCGCCGTCGAGTCGACCGGCGAGGTCCTCGAGGGCCGCAGGGCTCCCGATGAGTGCGGTGGACGACGACATGACCCGACTATGCAAGAATTCGGACCCAAGGGGAACGGACGCTGATGAATTCGACGCTGAAAACCTTTCTGGATATCTTGAGTTTGCGCGCGGGGCCCGAAGACCTGCCGAGCTCGCCTCAACTGCTCGTCGGCAGCTTCATTTTGCTGGTCGCCCTGCAAACCGGGCTCGGCGCGTGGTTGATGCCGGGGGAGGGCGCCCTGCTGCCGCAGGCCCTGCTATCCGGTCTCGTTTCGCTCGGTTGGCTGGCGCTCGTGCTGCGCCTTTTCGGCAAACCCGAGCGCTTCGTTCAAACCGGCACGGCGATGCTCGGTATCGCCTGCGCATTTGCGCCCATCGCCATACCGGTACTCGCTCAAGTTCGACCCGTCGCAGGCCAGCCGGTCGCCATCACGCCGCTCGGCTTACTCGCCTTCGCGATCAGTCTTTATTTGATTTACGTCAATGGCCGCATTCTTCGTTCGGCGATCGAGCGGCCGTTGTTCCAGTGCATCGTCCTTTTTTTGTTGGGTGAATTTTTTGTCTTCACCCTCACGCTCGCGCTCGGACTCGGCGGCCCCGACGCCTGAGCATGCACGTCCATATCCTCGGAATTTGCGGCACCTTCATGGGCGGCATCGCGGCGATCGCGAAAGCCGCGGGACATCGCGTCACGGGCTCCGACCGTAACGTCTATCCGCCGATGAGCACTCAACTTGCTGCGCTCGGCATCGAGGTCGTCGAGGGCTTCGACGCTTCTCAGCTCGATCCGGCACCGGACATCGTCGTAGTCGGAAACGTCATGACCCGCGGTGCGCCCGTGATCGAAGCGCTACTCGAGCGACAGATCCCGTTCGAGTCCGGTCCGGAGTGGCTCGCACGCGCCGTGCTGCACGATCGATGGGTGCTCGCGGTGGCCGGAACCCATGGCAAGACCTCGACGACGAGCATGCTCGCGTGGATTCTCGAATGCGCGGGTTTGTCGCCCGGGTTTCTGATTGGTGGCGTTCCGCACGATCTCGGTATCAGTGCGCGTCTTGGCGAAAGTCCGTTCTTCGTCATCGAGGCGGACGAGTACGACACGGCTTTCTTTGATAAGCGCGCGAAGTTCGTTCACTACCGCCCGCGGACCGTCATCCTGAACAATCTCGAGTTCGACCATGCGGACATTTACCCGGACGTCGAGGCTATCGAACGTCAGTTCCATCATCTCGTACGGACGGTGCCCGCCTCGGGGTTGATCGTGCATCACGCGACCGACTCGCATCTCGCTCGCGCTCTCGACATGGGGTGTTGGACGCCGCGCGAACCGTTCGGTCGCGATCAGGCGCCGGAGGCAGGGTGGAGCGCGCGCCTCGGTACGCCGGTCGATGGTTCGCAATTCGAGGTGTTGCTCGACGGTGCCGTCATCGGCCGAGTGCGTTGGTCGCAGATCGGCGGCCATAACGTCGACAATGCACTCGCGGCGATCGCTGCGGCGCGCCACGCGGGGGTGCCGCCCGAGGTGTCGTGTGCGGCGCTCAGTGAATTCCGCGGGATCAAGCGGCGCATGGAACTGCGCGGTGCGGTCCGCGGGATCCACGTCTATGACGATTTCGCGCATCATCCGACGGCGATTGCCACCACGCTCGAGGGTTTGCGTCGGCGGGTGGGCGGTGAGCGCATCGTAGCGGTGCTCGAGCCACGCTCGGCCACGATGAAGCGTGGCATCCACAAAGATACCTTGGCGGCTTCGCTCGCCCATGCCGACGAGGTGTGGTTCCACGTACCACCGGATCTCGGTTGGGATGCGGCAGCGGTCGTTCGAGCGCTCGGTAGCCGGGGTCATCTTTCCGGCGAGATCGATCATCTGGTCGAGCAGCTCGCCGAGCGCTTGCGCCCCGGAGACCACGCGCTGATCATGTCGAACGGCGGGTTCGGTGGATTGCACGGAAAATTATTGGCGGCGCTCGAACGCGGCGCCGCCTGAGGGGGTCACATGGCGCGCAAAGATGATCGCATCGTATCGGTGGGCCTGACGGGAGCCTCGGGTGCGCAGTACGGTTTGCGGCTGATCGAGTGTCTGATCAAGGCCGATTACACCGTGTACGTCATGTTCACGAAGGCGGCGCAGATCGTCGTCGGTTCGGAAACCGACTGTCGCTTGCCGGGGCGCACCGCCGAGCAAACGCGGTATCTCTCCACGCTCTACGGAGCTCGCGATGGTCAGTTGCGCGTATTCGGCGACGAAGAATGGACCTCGCCCGTCGCGAGTGGATCGGGTGCGCCGCTGCGCATGGCCGTGTGTCCGGCGAGCATGGCGACGGTCTCGGCGATCGCCAACGGCGCGAGTGAAAACCTACTGGAACGTGCCGCGGATGTGGTCATCAAGGAGCGTGGCAATCTCGTGATCGTGCCGCGCGAGACGCCGTTCTCCACCATCCACCTCGAGAACATGCTGCGATTGTCGCGCGCCGGTGTCAGCATTCTTCCGGCTAATCCCGGGTTCTACAATCGACCTGCGCAGGTCGAAGAATTGGTGGACTTCATCGTGGCTCGCGTGCTCGATCAATTTGGTATCGAGCACGAACTCATGAAGCGTTGGGGATGAGTCGCTCGACGAGTCTGCCACTCTTTCCGCTCAACACCGTGCTGTTCCCGCACGGGCCGCTACCCCTGCGAATCTTCGAAACGCGCTACGTCGATATGATCAAGCGCTGCATGCGCGAGGACGCGTGCTTCGGTGTCGTATTGGTTAGCGGTGCGTCGGAAGTGGGTCAGCCCGCCGGATACTCCGACGTCGGCACTACGGCGCGTATCGTCGATTTCAATTTGTTACCCGACGGTTTGCTCGGCATCAGTTGTCGTGGCGAGCGCCGCTTTCGCGTCGTCGAACGTTGGCGTGAGGCCGACGGACTCAACATGGGATCAATCGAGTGGCTGGATCACGCGAGTCCCGCAGTCGTGCGCGTGCCCGCGGAGTTTCGGCACCTAGCCGATCTTTTGCGTCGGGTTTTACCGGAGCTCGGGGATGTGTACGCCGGTCTCGAGCCGCGTTACGACGATGCGGAGTGGGTCGGTGCGCGACTCATCGAAATTCTCCCGCTCGCTCTCGAAGACAAGCAAAGCTGTTTGGAGTTGATGGATCCGCTCGAGCGTCTTGCGCTCGTCGCGCCCCTCATCAAACGTGCGGATGAGGCGGCGGACTGAGCGTATCGTGCGATTTTCGCTGGGCGTAGAAGCGCCAGAGCACTGCACCGATGACGAGTGTCCAGGCGAGTACGAGCCAGCCCACGACGCCGTCGAACTGTGACAACAAGAATCGCAGCGGATTCGTTTCGTCCGGGCGGGACGTCTCTCGCAGAAAGCTGATCACCCAAACCCAGCCCGCATGCAGTCCGATACACGCAGCGACATTGCCAGTCAGTGTGCGCACCATGCCGAGTAGCACGCCGACCGCGAGCAGCGCGAGCCAGGCGTCGGCGATGTCGAGTGGCGTCGCGAAATCGGCGAGTGTGCCGAGTACGTGACGAAGCCCGCTGTCCGGACCGAGCTCTTCGAGGGGAATGCGGTAACGACCCACGAAATGTACCGAAGCATAGAGCGTTGCCGTGAGAAGGATGGCAACGCGCGCCCCCGACTCGCGCGCGATCCCCGTATGCATCGCTCCACGAAAAAAAGTTTCTTCGATGAGCCCGACGGTGACACCCGTCGCAAGGCCGCCGGCGGCCAGGCTGAGCCAGGGCACGTTCGCCGGATCGAACCCGTCGCGCAGTACGCGCAGATCGAGCCCTAGCATGATGAAGGCGACCGGCAGCATGGTCGCGACGCCGATTAGAAGCCCGAGCGCTGCCTCTCGAAGAAATTGGCGGCGTGGCAGGCCAAATCCGAGACTTCCGCGATCGGCGAGCGCGAGTCGTCGTGCGACGAGCACGAATGACACGAGTAGCACCAGCATGCCGAGTCGATTGGCGACACGATGAAATTTGACGTCGAAGGTGGGCGTCAGCGCCTCGTAAAGCGGCCAGGCGAATGCCGCCATCATGGCGAAACCGAAAACGAAGAGACCCATGAACCAGGCGAAGGCTTTCATGGAGGCGAACCCGAGGCCGTATAGCGTTCGACCTTCAAGCCTTCGCGCTGAAGCAGGGCGATGAGCCCCCGATCGCCCACGAGATGCAATGCGCCGACTACCACCAGGGTATCGTTCTCTTTACTCAGCAACGACTTCACCGGCGGAATCCAGCGTCGATTTCTTTGGTCGACGAGATCATCGTAGAGCTTCGGCATCGCCTTGTAGCCTTCGAGCAGCAAAGCTTCGAGACGTTGCACGTCACCTCGCCGCCAGGCGCTGTAGAGATCGTCCGCCATCGTCGGCATCTCGGCGATGTCGGTCAGCGTCATATCGAGCAGCTGCAGCTGCTCCTCGATCGGCAGAGAATCGAAGAGGCCGATCTGGAACTCCGGAGTCTCGAGACCCTCGATGGTTTTCGCATCGGCGGCCGCGAGTTTTTGTAGCTGTTTTTCGACACCGACTTCTGCGTCGAACCCGAGTCGGGCGTATTCGAGCGTCGTCAGTAGGAGGGCGAGACCCCAAGGCTCGAGTGTTGCAGCGAACGGCTCGGGGAACTGCAGCGTCGTGAGAACGGGGCGCAAGGCTCGCCAGCGCGCCTCGCCAGCGACGGCGGGCAACGAGCGTCCATCGTTGAAGGATGCGGCGCTCAGCATCAAGTTACTCATGGCTTGTTCGTCGACGTCGTCGACGTCGAGCTCCATCACGAGGGATTCGGCCTCGCGATACGCCGCGGTCATCGCTTCGGGGAGGTTGGGGCGATCACGACGCAACAGATGCATCGATCCGGCGATGTACACCTTGCCCTTCGACCCGTGCACGACCCAGACGAGTCCGTCCGAGGTCGATGCGTGAACCGACGCCGAGCACAGCAGGAGAAGCGTCGAGAGAACGCCAACGAAAAACTTTGACAAAGCGGGTGGGTAGTTCATTCGAGCCATCCTACCGTTGTTTCGATTCGGCCGTCGGCATGGAGCGTCAGCACCCGATACCCCGGCGGGCGCTCGTCGATCTCGAAGTCCGCAACCCGCGGTCGAAATTGAACGCAGGTGGAGGGCGTCGCCATGAGCTTGAGCGAACCCTGCGGTCCTGGGCGCTC
>JBMTZJ010000015.1:0-18011 GCA_049455515.1 Steroidobacteraceae bacterium | reverse complement strand
AACGATGCGGGCATCGGGGCGTTGCGCGCCTTGCGCACGAGTTCGACGTGATTGACGTAAGCGGAGCCATCCGCCCATTGGTACGCCCTTGGCAGCGGCGAGAGACAGCGTCGTGGATCGAACGGCTGACCTTCGCCCGAGTCGACGCGCGCAGAGAGTGCGCGCAACGGGGCTTCGAGTCGTGTCCAGTCGTCGAGGGCGGCCTGCAGCGTCGGTGCAACCGACTCGGCGGAGAGCATGCGTGTGAGATCTTTGGAGACGACCGCGAGCCGACCATCACGATTGCGAACGTCATCGGCGCGTAAGGTGGCGAACTTCATGCCGATTTCTCGTTCGTCGCGAACTCTGCGGCGTGCAACCATGCGGCATGTCTCGGCGCACGCTTCGTTCGGCTCCATTCCTCGAGCATCGCCGGGGCAACTTCCCGAGCGCGACGCTCTTGCTCCGCGGTGCCGGTGTTCACCGTGAGCTCGAGACGATGTCCGTTAGGGTCAAAGAAATAAATCGACTTGAAGAGACCGTGATCGGTCGGGCCCACGACGTCGATGCCCCGTTCGATCAGCGTGTGGCGAGTGCTCTCGAGTGTGGCGAGATCGGCCACCTCGAAGGCGATGTGCTGCACCCAGCTCGGCGTATTCGGATCGCGCCCCATCGGCTCTCGGGTGGGCAGCTCGAAGAAGGCGAGCACGTTACCCATCCCCGCATCGAGAAACACGTGCATGTAGGGGTCAGGCTCGTGCGTCGAAGGTACGCGGTCCTCGGCAAATGCCGTGGTGAACGCCATCCCGAGGACGTCGCGATAAAACTCGACAGTTTCCTTCGCATCCCGGCAGCGGTACGCAACATGGTGGATTTTTTTGATGAGACTCATCGCTTGAGGACCCCGCGTCGCATCTGGTCGCGCTCGAGTGATTCGAAGAGCGCCTTGAAGTTGCCTTCGCCAAAGCCTTCGTCGCCCTTGCGCTGGATGAACTCGAAAAACACCGGGCCCACCAGGCACTCGGAAAAAATCTGCAACAACAGCTTGCGCTCGCCGGTCGTGGTGCCATCGAGCAGAATGCCGCGCTGCTGCAGGGCGGCGGTGGGTTGGCCGTGTCCGGGCAGTCGCTCCTCGAGCATTTCGTAGTAAGTCGCGGGCGGTGCCGTCATGAGTGGAACGCCGCGAGCGCGTAACGCGTCGACCGTTGCACAAAGATCTGCCGTCGACATCGCGATGTGTTGAATGCCTTCGCCGTTGAAACGCAGCAGGTATTCCTCGATTTGTCCGCCACCCTGACCGCCTTCTTCATTGAGCGGAATACGGATTTTGTTATCCGGGGCGGTCATCGCGCGCGACTGCAGTCCCGTGTGCTGTCCGTGGATGTCGAAATGACGAATCTCGCGGAAATTGAACAGGCGCTCGTAGAAGGCTGCCCAGTGCGCCATTCGCCCGCGATACACGTTGTGAGTGAGATGATCGATCACCTGGAGTCCGACGCCGGCTGGATGACGATCCACGCCCGGCAGCCATTCGAAATCGATGTCGTAGATGCTCGTGCCGTCGGCATAACGATCAATGAGGTAGAGCGCTGCGCCGCCGATCGCGCGAATGGCCGGCAGACGCAGCTCCATCGGGCCGGTGGGTAAATCGACGGGTTGGGCGCCGAGTTCGAGGGCGCGGGCGTAGGCCTTCTGGGCGTTCTGCACCCGGAAGGCCATACCGCAGGCGCCCGGGCCGTGTTCCTCGGCGAAGTAGCCAGCCTGGCTGCGTTTTTCGCGGTTGACGATGAAGTTGATCCCGCCCTGACGGTAGAGCGTGACGTCTTTCGATCGGTGCTGGGCGACGGGCTCGAAGCCAAGCTGCCGAAGCACGGGGTCCAATGCGTCGGACTCGGGCGAGGCGAACTCGACGAACTCGAAACCATCGAGTCCCATCGGATTGGAGAGCGGGGCGTCGTCCAAGACCGCGTTCATGGTCAACCCTTTAGTTACATCTGAAACTGTTACGAATGTAACTTTTGTGACTTCGATCGTCTAGAGGGTAGGATAATTGCAATGTTGAGAAATTCCGAAACTCGGGCAGATTCCGAAACGATGTCTCGGGCGCTGCGCGCGGTCGCCGATTCCGCGCGACTGCGCTTGCTTCGGCTCTGTGCCGATCGCCCGACCAGCGTCTCGGAGCTCGCTGCCGCCACCTCCGACAGCGAACCCAATGTCTCGCGTCATTTGAAGCAGCTCGCACAGGCGGGGTTGTTGCGTCGCGTTCGTCGCGGGCAACGCGTGGAGTACCAGCCGGCGACCGACGCGGGTTTCTCGACCGATCTTCTCGGATTGTTGCTGTCGCGATTGGCGCCCGATGACGCGGCCTTGCGCGAGGCACGTGCGCGGTTACATGCCATCGAGGCCGGTGCGCGTGCGAGCCTGCGAGGTTCGGCGGCCGATTGGGTGGTGACGAGCCGCCTCGGACGCAGTCTGCGCGGCGCGCTCGGCAGTGAATTCACGCGCGACATCGCCGGAGCGCGTGTACTCGTGCGCAGTCAACATCGCGAGGTGCTGGAAACCTTGCTGCAGGACGATGATCGTCTCTCAGCGGCTGGTGGGGCGCCGCGCGTGACCTTACGCGCAGCGTCGAAGCCCGAGAAAAACGTCTTGCAGTCATGGCTCGAGGCCGAAGGTTTTCGGGCCGACGTGCTCACGAGTGGTGAGGCGCGTTCTGGTGGAATCTTTGATGTCTGTCTCGAGGCGCCGCTTCCTGAAGAGTTACGCGAAGTCGATCAACTACCGGCCTTGCTGCAGCGTGCACGCGCGCGCCTCGGCGAGTCCGGTGTGCTCTGGTGCGTGATTCCTTACGATTTGCTCGAAGAGCAGGGATCGCCACCGCTGCGGTTGCGAGCCTTGCTCGCCGAGTCCGGAATCGATTGCCTCTCGATCGCGCCCGTCGAAGCTGAAGGTCGCCATGTGCTCGTCGCTCGCGGCCGCGTGCGTTCGAGTCGATCCGTCGCAAACACCACTACGTCGCAGTCTGCCGCCGTCCGGGGTTGAACCCGGCTGAATCCGCTCTAGGAGCTTCCCATGTCCGTCGATCCGATACGTGTGTCCTTCGAATTTTTTCCGCCGTCCGATGCGGCGATGGAAGCGACGTTGTGGCAGTCCGTACAGCGTCTCGCGCCGCTTGCGCCGCGCTTCGTTTCGGTCACCTACGGCGCCGATGGATCGACTCGCGACCGCACGCACGCGCTCGTCAAGCGTATCCAGTCGGAAACCTCGCTCACCGGTGCACCACACCTCACCTGCGTCGGCGCACCGCGCGGCGAGATTCTCGACATTGCGCGTCTCTATTGGGCGGAGGGTATCCGTCATATCGTGGCGCTGCGTGGCGATGCGCCGCAGGGAATGACGACGTACGAGCCTCATCCCGACGGATTTGCCTATGGCGCGGATCTCGTCGCCGGCTTGCGCTCGGTCGCCGATTTCGACATCTCGGTGGCGGCTTACCCCGAGACGCATCCGGAGGCGCGCTCGCCCGAGCAGGATCTCGAAAACTTTCGTCGCAAGGTGGACGCCGGGGCGACCCGTGCGATCACGCAGTTTTTCTTTGATTCGGACGACTATCTTCGCTTCCGGGATCGGTGTGTGGCCGCCGGTATCGGGATCAGTATCGTTCCGGGCATCCTGCCGATCACGCGCTTTCCGCAGGTCACGCGCTTCGCAGCGCGTTGCGGCGCGAAGATTCCGACGTGGTTAGCCGAGCGCTTCGCCGGTCTCGATGACGACCCCGACACTCGCCGACTCATCGCCGCCAACGTCGCCATCGAGCAGGTCTCGCGATTGCGTCGTCACGGGGTCAACGAGTTTCACTTTTATACGCTCAATCGAGCCGAGCTGACTTACGCGATCTGCCACGCGCTCGGTTTGCGACCGCAGGCTGCGGGAGCGTCTTCGTGAGCTGTTGTCCGTTGCATCTTCCGCATTTGTCGAATGCGGCATCGCCTTGCGCGCTCGATAATCGCGCCGTCAGCGCGAAAGCCTCGCCGTACTCGGTGGTGCCCGTCGATGTCAAAGCGCGCGAAAAGCGTTTGCGCAAACTGCTCGAACTCGTCGAGGAGCGCATCCTGCTGATCGACGGGGCGATGGGAACGATGATCCAGCGCCACAAGCTCGACGAAGCGGGCTATCGCGGCGAGCGATTTCGCGACTACGGTCGCGACATTCGCGGCAACAACGACTTGCTCACGCTCACACAACCGGAGATCGTCGCTGAGATCCACCGTGCCTATTTCGAGGCGGGTGCAGATATCGTCGAAACGAACACCTTCAACTCGACGACGGTCGCTCAGGCCGATTACGGCATGGAGGCGTTGGTTCCGGAGCTCAACTACCGCGCTGCGCGCATTGCGCGCGAGATCGCCGATGACGTCGCCGCGAAGACCGGATCGCCGCGTTTCGTGGCCGGCACGCTCGGTCCGACCAACCGGACTGCATCGATTTCGCCAGACGTCAACGATCCGGGTATGCGCAACGTCAATTTCGACCAATTGGTCGTCGCGTATGCCGAGGCTGCGCGGTCGCTGGTGCAGGGTGGTGCGGACATTTTATTGATCGAAACCGTTTTCGATACGCTCAATGCGAAGGCGGCGCTGTTCGCCGTTCGTCAGGTTCAGGAGGAGCTCGGGATCGACCTGCCGGTGATGGTGTCGGGCACGATCACCGATGCGTCGGGTCGAACGCTCTCGGGACAGACCACCGAAGCATTCTGGAACGCCGTACGTCACGGCGAGCTGTTTGCGATCGGTCTCAACTGCGCGCTCGGCGCCTCGGATATGCGACCGTATATCGCGGAGCTTTCGCGAATCTCCGACCGCTACGTTTGCGCCTATCCGAACGCGGGCTTACCGAATGCCTTCGGCGAGTACGACGAAACGCCGGAGCAAACCGCAGCGATCCTCGCCGAGTTCGCACAGTCGGGCTTGCTCAATATCGTGGGCGGATGTTGCGGGACGACGCCGGACCATATTCGGTTGATCGCCGAGGCGGTACGCGGTGTGAAGCCGCGTAAGCGGGCGAGTGTCGAGGTGAAATGCCGACTCTCCGGGCTTGAGCCGCTCAACATCAGCGAAGACACCTTGTTCGTGAACGTCGGTGAGCGAACTAACGTCACCGGCTCGGCGAAGTTTCGCAAACTCATCGAAGCCGGCGATTACGCCGCGGCCGTCGATATCGCGCGTCAGCAGGTGGTGGCCGGAGCGCAGATCATCGACGTCAATATGGACGAGGGCATGCTCGATTCGGAAGCGGCGATGGTTCGCTTCCTCAACCTCGTCGCGTCCGAGCCCGATATCGCGCGTGTACCGGTGATGATCGACTCGTCGAAGTGGACGGTGATCGAGGCGGGTCTCAAATGCGTCCAAGGTAAGGCGATCGTCAACTCGATCAGCCTGAAAGAAGGGGAGGCCGCCTTCATCGAGCAGGCACGAAAGGTTCGTGCGTACGGCGCGGCGGTGGTCGTCATGGCCTTCGACGAGAAAGGGCAGGCGGACACCATCGAGCGGAAAGTCGCGATCTGCTCACGATCGTACGACGTGCTGACTAAGCAGGTCGGCTTCCCGCCCGAGGACATCATTTTCGACCCCAATATCTTTGCCGTCGCGACGGGGATCGAGGAGCACGCGAACTACGGTGTCGATTTCATCGAAGCCACGCGACTCATCAAACAAGCCTTGCCGCATGCGATGGTGAGCGGCGGCGTGAGTAACGTGTCGTTTTCCTTCCGTGGCAACGATCCCGTGCGTGAGGCGATGCACAGCGTGTTTCTCTATCACGCCATTCGTGCCGGGATGGATATGGGCATCGTCAACGCGGGACAGCTCGCCATCTATGCGGATATTCCGGACGATCTGCGCGAGGCGGTCGAGGATGTGATCCTCAATCGTCGAACCGATGCGACCGAGCGTCTGCTATCGATTGCCGGACGTTTCAAGGGCGAGGCCGGCACCAAGCGCGAGGCCGATCTCGAGTGGCGTTCACTGCCGGTATCGAAGCGACTCGAACACGCACTCGTCAAAGGCCTGGACGAATTCATCGTCGAGGATACGGAGGCAGCGCGACTCGAGGCCGAACATCCGATCAAGGTGATCGAAGGCCCGCTGATGGACGGCATGAACGTCGTCGGTGATCTCTTCGGCGCAGGAAAAATGTTTTTGCCGCAGGTGGTCAAGAGCGCGCGTGTCATGAAAAAGGCCGTCGCCCATCTCGTGCCGTTCATCGAGCGCGAAAAATCGGGTGCAGCGCGCAGCAACGGTAAGGTCGTGTTGGCGACCGTCAAGGGTGATGTGCACGACATCGGCAAGAACATCGTCGGCGTCGTGCTGCAGTGCAACAATTTCGAGGTCATCGATCTCGGGGTGATGGTGCCCGCCGAGCGCATCCTCGACGTGGCGCGTCGCGAAAATGCGGCGCTCATCGGTCTATCGGGATTGATCACACCCTCGCTCGACGAAATGGTGCATGTCGCACGGGAGATGCAGCGCCAAGGATTTTCGGTGCCCTTGCTCATCGGCGGCGCCACGACCTCACCGGCGCACACGTCGGTGAAGATCGCGCCCCAATACCGCGAGCCCGTGGTGTACGTCAAAGATGCTTCTCGGGCGGTCGGAGTTTGCCAATCTTTGGTGACGCCGACGCTGAAGCCGAACTTCGCCGCCAAGATCGCCGAGGAGCACGAGCGCCGTCGCGAACAGCACGCTGGCAAGACGGTGAAACAACCCGAGGCCAATCTTGCCGCAGCGCGATCGAATCGACGTCGCATCGACTGGCAGGGTTATCGTCCGGTCGCGCCTTTGCGACCCGGCGTGCAGGTGTTCGAGGACTATCCGCTCTCTGACCTGCTCGACTACATCGACTGGATGCCGTTCTTCAATGCCTGGGAATTCGCCGGTAAGTTTCCGGACATCCTGACGGATCCCGTGGTGGGCGAAGCGGCCAGCAACCTCTACGCCGATGCCCGACGGATGTTGAAGCAGATCATCGCCGGTAATTGGCTATCGGTTCGTGCCGTGCTCGGATTCTTTCCGGCGAACTCCGTGGGTGATGACATCGAGATCTACAGCGGCGAAGACCGACGCGAGGTGTTGATGACGCTCAGCCATCTGCGTCAGCAGAAAGGCAAGCCGGCAGGTCAGCCGCACGAGTGTCTCGCCGACTATGTCGCACCGCGTGACAGCGGCGTTCGCGATTACATCGGTGCCTTCGCCGTCACGACGGGTATCGGCATCGAAGAGCATGTTGCGCGTTTCGAGGCTGCACATGACGATTACTCGAGCATCATGCTCAAGGCGCTCGCCGATCGTTTTGCCGAGGCGGCTGCGGAGCATTTTCACGAGCGTACGCGTCGTGAGCTCTGGGGCTACGACACCACCGAGCAGCTCACGAATCAGCAGTTGATTCGCGAGGAGTATCGCGGCATCCGTCCGGCGCCGGGCTACCCGGCCTGTCCTGATCACACCGAGAAAGCCAAGCTCTGGCAGCTGCTCGACGTCGAGCGCAATACCGGTATCCGACTCACGGAGAGCTTTGCGATGTATCCGACGGCCGCAGTGAGCGGTTGGTACATCGCCCATCCCGAGTCGCATTACTTTGCGGTTGGCAAGATCGATCGCGATCAGGTCGAAGACTACGCGCGTCGAAAAGGGCAGAGTGTCGAGGAGACCGAGCGCTGGCTCGCGCCTAACCTCGGTTACGAGCGATCTTGAGTTTTGATCGGCTCGTCGTCGTCGAGCTGTTTCAAAAACGAAGGTCCGCCGAGCGCTCTCATCTGTCCCATGATGGCGTCGCGCCTTTTTTGAACGTAGTTGGATGGCCGCTCTACCCGAAACCGCTTCGGATTCGGTAGCACGGCGGCAAGGGTTGCGGCCTCGCGGCGTGTGAGGCGAGCGGCGTCTTTATCAAAGAATTTTTGCGCAGCGGCCTGAACACCATACGTTCCGGGCCCGAACTCGGCAATGTTGAGATAAACCTCGAGAATGCGCTCCTTGGGCCAGATGGTCTCGATGAGCAACGTGAAATACACTTCGAGCCCCTTGCGGACCCAGCTGCGACCCGACCAAAGAAAAAGATTCTTGGCCACCTGCTGCGAGATCGTGCTGGCACCGCGTTTGCGCTTGCTCTTTGCGTTGTGTTGGACGGCCTTGCGGATCGACTCGAAATCGAAGCCCGCATGAAAGGGGAACTGCTGATCTTCTGCGGCGATGGCTGCCATCGCCGCATGCGGAGAGATACGCTCCAAGGGTTCCCAGTCGTAGGCGTTCGAATAGCGGAAGTTCCCGTCGACGATCGCTGCGGTACGAGTCGCGAGCATGAATGCCGACGTGGGCGGCGGAATCCAGCGCAGCAGAACGACGAGCACGATCGACGCCCCGACCGTGATCAGGGCGGCGCGAAGTAGCCAGCGACCGATCCGCGCGAAACTCAGGCGGCCTTCTCTCGAGTGACGGATTCGATCACCACGTCATCGACGGGCACGTCTCCGTGTCCGCGACGACGGGTGGTGGGCACTCCGGCGATCGCATCGACGATTTCCATGCCGGCGGTGACACGACCGAAGACGGCGTAGCCGTAGTTGCCGGGTTGATGATTCAGGAAGTCGTTGTCGACGAGATTGATGAAAAACTGCGAAGTCGCACTGTGAACATCGCTCGTACGCGCCATGGCGAGCGTGCCACGAAAATTTTCGAGACCGTTGGTCGCCTCGTTACGAATCGGGGGGCGCGTCTCTTTTTGATCCATACCCGGTGCGAATCCGCCGCCCTGAATCATGAAGCCCGGAATCACACGATGAAAAATCGTGCCGTCGTAATGACCGTCGTCGATGTACCGGAGGAAGTTCGCACAGGACTCCGGCGCCTCTTTTTCATAGAGCTCGACGGTAAAGTCGCCGGCGTTAGTTTTGAATTTGAGCATGCTTCGCTTCCGTTGGCTTTTGAATAGGTTGAGCGTCAGGGCCAGCGGCCCTCGGTCACGCGCTCCCGCCCCGAGAGGTCGGGGAGCGAGACTACGTGAGCGAAACCCCGCGAGACAAGTATTCTGCGTAGCGCTTCGCCCTGGTGCGCGCCATGCTCGAGCAGGAGCGTACCGCCTCGCTCGAGATATCGAGGGGCTTCATCGACCAGATGTGAAAGATCGCGAAAGGCGTCCGCACCAGGCGTCAGCGCCTCGCGCGGTTCGTGACGCAGTGAGTCGCCGCCGAGCAGCGGATCGTCGGCCGATACATAGGGCGGATTCGACACCACGACGTCGAAACGGCGACCCGACACCGGTGTGAACCAATCCCCATGGAGCAGCTCGAGATTCGCGACCGCGTGCCGCGATGCATTGCGGCGCGCAACGGCGAGCGCAGCCGTCGAGCGCTCGACCGCACTGATACGCCAACCAGGTCTCTCGTGCGCGATGGCGATCGCGATTGCACCCGAGCCCGTGCCGAGATCGAGGACGCGGGGTAGGGCATTGCCCTCGCGTTCGAGCGCGTCGCCAGCGCGCAAGGCGCGTTCGACGAGGAGCTCCGTTTCGGGTCTCGGCACGAGTACGGCCGGACTCACCTCGAACTCGAGAGACCAGAACTCGCGTCCACCAGTGAGGTAGGCAAGTGGTACGCCCGCGCCGCGACGCGCAAGCCATTCTTGAACTTTGGCTCGCTCCTGTTCTGAAAGCAGTCGATCGGGATCCGCATAGAGCGTACTGCGGGGCAGACCGAGGGCACGAAGCACCAAGGTTTCAGCTTCGCGCAGTACGTCGAGATCGGGGAGATCACCCGTCGGCACGTCGGCCGGGGGTTGCAGCGCCCGCGCGAGCGTGGAGACGGCGGCTGTCACGGCATCACGCAGTCGTGAGAATTTTTCGGCAGGGTCGTGCATCGGGACGGTAGTTTGGCACGATATTGCGCGTCCTCTGCTACATTGGGCGCGTGAAGGACAGTACGTTTCCCGCCGATCGTTTGTTGTCGCCGCAGGCCGCCACGCTGAGCGAATCCCTCGATGCCGGGTTCGCGCTCTTTGGTCGTTCGCTCGTGAGTTGTCTGCCGTTGTCCCTGTTGGCCGTATTGCTCGGTCAGTTGCCCTCAGCCTATCTGCTGTCGACGAATCAGGCGTTGACGCTCAGTGCACCCAAAGATCTCTTTTGGTGGGTGCTGATGGTGCTTGCGGCGCTCGGGACACTGTGGTGTTGGCTCGCGATCATGTTGCGTCAGCGTGCTGCGTTAGCCCCGTCCGAGCTTTCCGCAGACTTGCGGTTCGCTCTGAGTCGTCTGCCCGCGGCGCTCGGCGTTCTCGCGATCGGGCTGGGGGCGGTCGCGCTCGGTGTGCTGTTGCTCGTCGTGCCAGGTATTTATTTGATGGTCGCGTTCTGGCCAGCGCTCGCGCTCGTCGTTTTCGAATCGGCGGGCCCACGTGAGGCGCTCGACGGCGCGTTGCAGCTTTCGCGGGGTTCGTGGCGTCCGCTCGCCATCAATCTGCTCGTCGTCATCATGACCGTACTCGGTATGTTCGTGATGGGCGCATTGGTCGGTCTTTTCTTTGTCGAGTTCCTGCGCCCTGCCGCGCCGGGTGCGGAGGCTTGGGTGACGGGTCTCGTGACCGGTCTGCTGAGCGCGGTGTTTCAGCCGCTCTTTATCGCGTTAGGGCTTGCGGCGTACGCGGACCTGCGGAATCGCCGGGCTCAGATGCCTTCTTCGGCCAGCAGCTCGGCTTGATGTTCCTGTGACAACGGCTCGATCAAATCTTCGAGCCGACCGTCGATGATCGAGTCGATCTGATAGAGCGTGAGATTGATGCGGTGGTCGGTGACCCGACCTTGGGGGAAGTTGTAGGTCCGAATACGCTCGGATCGATCGCCGCTACCCACTTGTAGTTTGCGCTCGCGAGCCTGGGCCGCATCTCGTTTTTCTTGCTCTTGCGCCTTCAGTCGCGCTTTCAACAGCGACATCGCCCGACTGCGGTTTTTATGCTGCGAGCGCTCGTCTTGGCACTCGACCACCATGCCCGTCGGCAGGTGCGTGATGCGGATCGCGGAGTCGGTCTTGTTGACATGCTGACCGCCGGCGCCCGAGGCTCGAAACGTGTCGATGCGAAGATCGGCGGGATTGATTTCGATATCTTCGACTTCGTCGAGCTCGGGCAGAATGGCCACCGTGACTGCCGAGGTGTGGATACGCCCCTGCGCCTCGGTCGCTGGAACACGTTGGACGCGATGTGTGCCCGACTCAAACTTGAGCTTCGAGAATACGCTTGCGCCGATCACGCGGCAGATCACTTCGCGATAGCCGCCGTGCTCGCCAGGACTCTCGCTCAAAGTTTCGATCTGCCATCCCTGCCGCTCGGCGTATCGGCTGTACATCCGCAACAGGTCGCCCGCAAAGATGGCCGCCTCGTCGCCGCCCGTACCCGCTCGAATTTCGAGGTACACGTTCTGGCCATCGCGTGGGTCGACCGGCACGAGCATGCGTCGCAGCGCGAGTTCTTCCTCGGCGACGACGGTCTCGAGGCGTTTCACTTCGTCCTCGCCCAGGGCGCGCATGGCCGGGTCTGCGTCCCCGGCGAGTACGCGCGCATTGTCGAGCTCGCCTTCGAGGTTGCGAAACGCCAGGTAACGCTCGGTGAGGGGGGTCAGTCGGGCGTACTCCACCGAGAGGTCCCGGAACTGACTCGAGCCGCCGTCGATCTGCGGATCAGCCAGCAGCCGGCCCACCTCTTCGTAGCGGTCGGTTTGGCGATCGAGTCTTTGGCGGATGGATTCTTTCATGGGGAGCGGCTGGCGCGATTCTCGGGGTGCGGACGAGTGCTGACAAGCGGCCGCGTTCCGATATAGTCGAGCCACGATGTTTCGGCCCCCGAATTTGACGTTCCTGCTGATCCTTTGGCTGGTGCTACCGCCGATGGCGATCGCGCAGCAGGCGCCCGACATCGTCGCCGCCGATGAGGCGCTCATGAAGGGCGACTGCCGTGGCGCCGTCGAGGGGTATCTGTCCGCGGGATTGATCGACCGCAACCCCCGGGTCATCGAGCGCGCCGTACAGATCTCGCGCGCCTGTCGGAATTTGCCGGCCGCATCGAGGGCTGCCGATCGACTGCTCGAACTCGACGGCGAGAACGTCGAGGCGCTGCGTCTCGTCGGGATTGTGGCGCTCGAGACGTGGCGACTCGATCTTGCCCGTCAGGTGTACTCGGCGTTGCTGACTAAGCCCGACGTCGAACCCGATCGCGCGCTTGCCGATCTGTTGCCCGAGCTCGCCGAGGGTGAGACGGTTCACGCGGCGTGGCTCGTACTGCGCGATGTGGTCAATCGCGAAACGATCTCCGGCCAGTCTCTCGCAAGCCTTGCGCGCATCGCCTGCAATGCCGATGACTTGAAGGCCTGTTTGTTTCTCGTGCAGGCGGCGCGCGCTAAGGACGGTGGCAACGACACCCGAACTATTCGGATGAATTCCGCAGCGCTCGCGGCGATGGGCGACGAAGAGGCGGCGCTCGCCGAAGCGAATCTCCTCGTGCAGGGCGATCCCGAAAGCCACCGCTTTGCGAGAGTCGAGACGCTGACGGCGCTCGATCGACTCGAGGAGGCGCGCGAAGAATTGCTCGCGATCGAGCGGGAGTCGACGCCCGGAAACGAGCGAGTCGCTTCGGAGGCGGACCGCCGTCTTGCGCTGCTCGCGCTCGCGATGGGCGATGAAGCGGAATCCGAAAAACGATTCGGCGCGCGTCTCGCGGCCGATCGCAGTTCGGGAGAATCGCTCTACTATCTCGCGATCATCGCCGAACGTCGCGGTCTCCCGGATCTCGCCTTGCAGGGCTATCGACAGCTCGTCTCTGCCGGAGCAGGTTTGCCGCCGCGCGTTCGCGCCGCGCAGCTGCTGCTTGCGCGGGGCGATCGCGACGAAGCCATGACCTTTTTCGATCAGGCGCTTCGAGGTGGGCGAGTGGATGCCATCGAAGTCGAGATCGTGCGCTCGCGTGTTCTTTTCGAGGCCGGCATGTCCGATGCGGCTTTCGAGGCCCTCGATCGAGCGCTCTCACGATTTCCGGATCACCCCCAACTTTTGTACCAGCGCGCCGTCTTGCTCGACTCGGCCGATCGCACGACGGAGGCTGTCAAAGTATTCGAGTCGCTGCTCAAGATGCGGCCACGCGATGGCAACATCCAGAATGCCTTGGGTTATACCCTCGCCGATCGCAAGCGGCAGCTCGCTCGTGCGGAATCTCTGATTCGAGAGGCCGTTGCTCAGCGGCCCGACAGTGCGGCATTCATCGATAGTCTCGGTTGGGTTCGTTTTCGTCGCGGCGACAAAAAAGGCGCATTGCCGTTTCTCGAGCGTGCGTGGCGACTGTCGCGCGAAGCCGAGATCGGCGCTCACCTCGGTGAGGTCCTTTGGGCGATGGGCGAGAAGAGCAAGGCGCGGGAGATCTGGGCTCGGGCCATGGTGGCGGCTCCCGAATCCAAGCCTTTGCGTGCCACGATCGAGCGTTTGGCCGACGAGGTCCGCAAGACCGGCACCCGCTGAAGGGGTCGGTGATTCTTCGCATGAGTTCGAACCGACTGCTTCGCTGGCCACTCGGCGTCCTGTTGCTGGTCTCGGCGTCGCTGGCCGGTTGTGTGAGCCTGCTCAGCGTCCACAGCTTGCCCACGATGTTGCCGGCGACCTGGGACGCGCGTCGCGAGACGCTGCAATCCTGGGGACGCTTCGACTCGCACGGGCGTGTCGCGATCGCTCGCGAGAGCGAGGGGTTCTCCGGCGCATGGCGCTGGTCACAGCGCGCGCAGCGCTCGACGCTCGAACTTGACGGACCCCTCGGGGTCGGTGGTCTGCGGATCGAATTCGATGCGGAAGAGGCGAGCAACGAACGCTCGCGGCGCGCGCTCGAAGAGCAGCTCGGCGTCCCCTTGCCGGTGGAATCTTTGCGCTATTGGATGCTGGGCGTTCCCGATCCTCGTGTGTCGGTCGAGGAACAGATCGCAGCCGATGCGCCCCGACTCGAAAGCCTTCGGCAACACGGTTGGACGGTCGCGTTCAAAAATTACGCACCGGTCTCCGGTGCGAATTACGAGCTCCCGCGGCGGATCGAGGCGACTCGCGAGTCGCTGCGGGTGCGTTTGATCATCGAAGGCTGGACGGGAGGCGCGCGTTGAGCGGTTCAGGGTGGTCGACTGCCGGGCACGCAGCGTGGTGGCCTGCGCCGGCCAAGCTCAATCTTTGTCTGCACGTCACCGGTCGGCGCGCCGATGGCTATCACGAGTTGCAGACGATTTTTCAGATCATCGATCTGTGCGACGAACTCTCGTTCGAGCGTGCGCCTTCAGGCGTCATCGAACGTCGGGATGATGGTCTTGCGCATTCGGGTGCGCTTGCGGCCATTCCCTCCGACAAGGACCTCTGCGTCCGCGCGGCGCGGGCGCTGCTCGCAGCGGCGGAGGCCAAAGGGGTCGCCGTAGGCTCGGGCGGCGAGGCGACCGGCGTCGTCATTCGGGTGCGCAAGCGGATTCCCATGGGGGGTGGTCTCGGCGGCGGGAGTTCCGACGCGGCGACGACGCTGCTCGCCCTCAATCGCCTTTGGGGGCTCGAATTCGGCGAGGAGACGCTCGCCGAGATCGGTCTGCCGCTCGGCGCGGACGTCCCGGTTTTCGTCCGGGGACGCTGTGCGCTCGGGGAGGGCGTGGGCGAGCGGCTGACGCCGCTGGAGCTGCCCGAGCGGTGGTTTCTGGTGCTCCACCCGGGGGTTTCCGTGCCGACGGGGTCCGTGTTCCAGGCGCCTGAATTGACACGAAATTCTCCCGTCCTCACAATACCGGCCCTTTTGGCGTCGGGGGGTCGAAACGACTGCGAACCGGTGGTGCGGCAACGCTTCCCCGAGGTTGCAGAGGCGATCGACTGGTTGGCGAGGTTCGCTCCGGCGCGGTTGACGGGAACAGGGTCCTGCATCTTTGCGAGTTTCGACTCCGCGGCTTCGGCCGAACGGGTCGCAGCGCGTGTGCCGGATGTCTGGCGAGTCTGGGTGGTGCGCGGCGTGTCGCGCTCACCCGTGTTCTCCCGTCTACAGGATCGTGCCCCGCCGGGATGATTTTTTAGGCACCGCGTCTGCTGGGGTGTCGCCAAGTGGTAAGGCAGCGGGTTTTGATCCCGCCATTCGGAGGTTCGAATCCTTCCACCCCAGCCACTCGGTGATCGCGCCGTGTGACGCGTCTTGGATTCAGAGGCACGCTTGGACAGCCAGACCCTCGCTCTCTTTACCGGCAACGCGAATCCCGCGTTGGCTCAGGAGATCGCGCGACACCTGATGGTGCCGCTCGGGCGGTCCGTCGTCGGTCGCTTCAGCGATGGCGAAGTCAATGTCGAACTCATGGAAAACGTTCGCGGTCGGGACGTTTTTTTGGTTCAGCCCACCTGTCCGCCGGTCAACGATCACCTCATGGAGCTGCTCGTGATGGCCGATGCGTGTCGTCGAGCATCGGCGAAGAGCATCACCGCGGTGGTGCCGTACATGGGTTACTCGCGTCAGGATCGTCGACCGCGAGCCACGCGCTCGGCGATTTCGGCGAAGCTCGTTGCCAACATGATGGCCGAGTCGGGCATTAATCGCGTTCTCACCGTCGATCTGCATGCCGAGCAAATTCAGGGTTTCTTCGATATCCCGGTGGACAACGTCTACGCCTCGCCCGTATTGCTCGGCGATGCATGGCGGCAGGGCTATCCCAACATGATCGTGGTATCGCCCGATGTCGGCGGCGTCGTCCGTGCACGCGCTCTCGCGAAGCGGCTCGACGATGTGGAGCTCGCGATCATCGACAAGCGTCGGCCTCGACCCAATGAGTCGAAGGTCATGAATATCATCGGCGAGGTCAAGGGCAAGACCTGCGTGCTCATCGACGACATGGTCGATACCGCGGGCACGCTGTGTCTGGCCGCGCAGGCGCTCAAGGACGAAGGTGCCGTGCGCGTCGTTGCGTATATCACCCATCCCATACTCTCCGGCAGTGCCGTCGAGAAAATCAGTAAATCAGCGCTCGATGAGCTGGTGGTGACCGACACCATCCCGCTCTCCGAGTCGGCAAGAACGTGCGGTCGGATCCGTCAGCTTTCGGTGGCGGGTCTGCTCGGCGAGACGATACGTCGAATTCTGGACGAAGAGTCCGTGAGTTCGCTGTACGTCGATTGAGTCCGTTCTGGTCGCGGAACGGAAAAACGTCAACTTAGGAGTCAGTCAATGAAAATCTCGTTCGAACTCGCTGCGGAACTCCGCAACGACGAGGGCAAGGGTGCGAGCCGCCGCCTGCGTCGTAGTGGAAAAGTCCCGGCCATTCTCTACGGTGGCAAGCGCGATCCGCGCATGCTGTCGCTCAATCACGAAAAGCTGATGACGCTCGTCGAGGACGAAAAGTTCTACTCGACCATCATTGGTCTCAAGGTGGGCGAGGAGACCCAGGCGGCCATCGTCAAAGATTTGCAGATGCATCCGGCAGAGCCGCGCGTACTGCACCTCGATCTTCAGCGTGTGCTCGACAACGAAAAAATCCGCATCCGTCTGCCGATTCACTTCAAGGGCGAGGCGGCTTCCCCGGGTGTGAAGACTCAGGGCGGTATCGTGTCGCATCGTATTGCCGACATCGAAGTCACCTGTCTTCCCAAGGATCTGCCGGAAGAGATCACGCTCGACCTGTCGCAGATGAAGCTCAACGAGTCCAAGTACATCTCGGACATCGCGTTGCCGGCAGGGGTCGTCGCGACGGCCGTTCTGCAGGGTAAGGATCAGGTTGTGGTCTCGATCCACAGCCCGCGTGCCGAAGAGCCGGAGGCGGCTCCGGTCGAGGCGGCTGCGGCGGCGGCCACTGCGGCGCCGGCAGCGGCGGCAGGCGAAGCCAAGAAGGAAGAGCCGAAGAAGGAACCCGCGAAGAAGTAATTTCGCGGTACTTTCAACGGTCTTCTTGGAGAAGACGCGAATGGAGGCCGCCCTACAGGCGGCCTCCGTTTTTTCGGAGGTCGAGTGGCAGGCACATCGCTCAAGCTCATCGTGGGTCTCGGCAATCCGGGCGAGAAGTACGCGCGGACCCGTCATAACGCGGGCTTCTGGTTCGCCGACGAGATCGCACGGCGATACGGGGGTGTGTTTCGCGCCGAGTCGCGCCATCAGGGCGAGTTGGCGCGCGTACGAATCGCGCTGGAAGGGGGCGCGCAGAGCGAGGTATGGCTGCTGAAGCCCATGACCTTCATGAACAAGAGTGGTGGATCGATCGTCTCGCTCGCGAATTTCTACAAAGTGTCACCGGAAGAGGTGCTCGTGGCGCACGATGAGCTCGACCTGCCGTTCGGCGTTGCTCGGCTCAAGCTCGGCGGGGGTCACGGCGGTCACAACGGATTGCGTGACACCATCGCCGCGTTCGGCGCCGAGTTTTGGCGCATGCGACTCGGGATCGGTCATCCCGGCCACAAAGATTTAGTACACGACTACGTCCTGCAGCGCGCGCCGTCCGATCAGGAGCGCGCGATCGAAAATGCGGTCAACAATGCGGTGGATGTGCTGCCGGTGCTCCTGTCGCAGGGCGCCGAAAAAGCCATGAACCGTCTTCACACACAGGATTGAATGCATGGGAATCAAGTGCGGTATCGTCGGTCTGCCCAACGTCGGCAAGTCGACTCTGTTCAACGCGCTGACGCGCTCTGCGATCGCAGCGGAAAATTATCCGTTTTGCACCATCGACCCGAACGTCGGCATCGTCCCGGTGCCCGATCCGCGTCTCGATGCGCTCGCGGCGATCGTCAGCCCGGAGCGCATTCTGCCGACGACGGTGGAGTTCGTCGATATTGCGGGCATCGTCAAAGGCGCCTCCACAGGCGAGGGGCTCGGTAATAAGTTTCTGGCAAATATTCGCGAGGTCGATGCGATCGCGCATGTCGTACGCTGTTTCGTCAACGACGACATCGTGCACGTCTCGGGTCGCATCGATCCGCTCGCCGACATCGAGACCATCAACACCGAGCTCGCGTTAGCGGATCTCGAAAC
>JBMTZJ010000014.1:0-18821 GCA_049455515.1 Steroidobacteraceae bacterium | reverse complement strand
GCACGCCGCGAAACCGACACCATGGACACCTTCGTGGATTCGTCCTGGTATTTTCTGCGTTACGCCTCGGCCGACAACACCAAAGAAATGGTCGACGACCGGGTCAAATATTGGCTGCCCGTCGATCAGTACATCGGAGGTATCGAGCACGCGATCCTGCACCTCCTGTACTCGCGCTTCTGGACCAAGGTGATGCGCGACCTCGGGCTCGTGACGGTGGGTGAGCCCTTTGCCAACCTGCTCACCCAGGGCATGGTGCTGAACCACATTTACTCGCATCAGCCTGCCGAGGGCCGACGCGCCTATTTCAATCCGCTCGATATCGACGAAGAAGAGCACGATGGCGTCAAGCGCTGGTTCGCGACTCGTCCTGATGGTTCACGACTCGAGGTGAACTACGACGGACTCGGAACGATGTCGAAGTCCAAGAACAACGGCGTCGATCCGCAGAGTCTCGTCGAAAAGTACGGCGCCGATACCGCTCGTTTGTTCATGATGTTTGCGGCGCCGCCCGAGCAGACACTCGAGTGGTCGGATGAGGGGGTGCAAGGCGCATTCCGTTTCATTCGCCGGCTGTGGACCGCGGTGTACCAACACGTCAGTGCGGGCAGTACGTCTACCCTCGACACCTCGACGCTGAACACCGCTCAAAAAGATCTACGCCGCGCGGCGCATCAGGCGCTCGTCAAGGTCACCGACGATATCGGGCGGCGACGCACCTTCAACACGGCCGTGGCGGCGGTGATGGAGCTCTTGAACGCGATATCGCGATTCGAGGACCGCAGCGCACAAGGGCGTGCGGTGGTCCAGGAAGCGCTCGAAATCGCCGTCATCGGACTCTCGCCCATCGTCCCGCACGTATGCCACGAACTCTGGAAGGCGTTGGGTCACGACAAGGCCATCATCGACATCGTGTGGCCGAAGGCCGATCCGCAGGCGCTCAGCCAGGATGCGCTCACGCTGGTCGTTCAAGTCAACGGCAAGCTCCGAGGTCAGATCACGGTTGCCGTCGATGCCGACGAGGCCACCGTCCGCGCCGCAGCGCTCGCCGACGAGACGGTCAAGCGATTCATCGGCGACGCCACGCCCAAGAAAATCGTCGTGGTACCGCGCAAGCTCGTGAACGTGGTGGTGTAATGCGCAGCGCAGCGCTGTTGCTCACGATCGTCTCGCTGACCTTGGCCGGTTGCGGCTTCCATCTGCAGGGCACGATCCCGCTCGCGAACGACTTGCAGCGACTGACCTTGCAAGTCACCGACAGCCAGAGCGATTTCGTCAATGCGATGCAGCGTAACTTGCGCGGTGCAGGCGTCAGCGTTGGGCCGGGTAACGAGACGATCGTCTCGATCGAGCGCGACGAGCTGCTCGAGCGAGTCGCATCGGTGTCCTCGCGCAATCTACCGCGCGAGTACGAGCTCACCTATGCCGTGCAGTTTTCGGTGAAGATCCGCGGTGAATGGCGAGTCTCGAGTGAGCAGGTGCTCGTGACTCGAGATTTCAGCTTCGACGAGCGCTTGGCGCTCGCCAAGGAGCGAGAGCGCGAGCAATTGCGCGAGACGCTCGCCGAAGAGGCAGCCGGGATCGTTCTTCAGCGGCTCGCGAGCTTACGCTGAGCGGCTGGCATCATCCATGCGAATGATTGACGAGCCGCTGCGCAACGCACTCGCTGCGCTGCTCGGCAGGTATGGCCTGACCGTCGAGCGGGTTGCCGCTAATGCGCATATCCCCGGATCGTTTTGGGGAGATAGCGAAGCGGGCCTCATCGGCAGCACGTTGTTTCTCAGGCCTGATACGCCGCTGCATTCCGCGTTACACGAGGCGGCGCATTTCGTGTGCATGGACGAGTCGCGTCGTCGTCGTCTCGAGCGCGACGCCGGCGGCGATGTCTCCGAGGAGAATGCCGTCTGTTATCTGCAAATTCTTTGGGGCGACTGCTTGCCGGGCGTAGGCGCACCGGCGGTGATGGCTGATATGGATGCCTGGGGGTACACCTTCCGGCTGGGGTCGGCCGCGCGCTGGTTTGACGAAGACGCCGACGACGCGCGTCGTTGGCTACAGACCCGCCGGCTGCTCGATGAGCGTGGAGTGTTGCAGCTCGGTCAGCGCGTCGCGTAACGGTCGTCAGCGCGTCGCGTAACGGTCGGTTGCGGCCACGAGCTCGCTCAGAATTCCCGGCTCGAATGCCGAATGCCCCGCATCGGCGATGATGCGTAGGTCTGCCTCCGGCCATGCCCGATGCAGATCCCAGGCGCTTTTCATGGGGCACACCACGTCGTAACGACCCTGCACAATGGTGCAGGGCAGGTGGCGAATTTTTGGGACGTCGTCGAGGAGTTGTGACGGCGTGCGCAGAAAGCCACCGTTGACGAAGTAATGACACTCGATGCGCGCGAACGCATCAGCGACCTCGTCCTCTGCAAACTTTGCGATGTAATCGGGGTTCAGACGCAGAAAGCTCGTTGCACCTTCCCAGACGGACCAGGCGCGCGCCGCCTCACGACGGACCTCGGCGTTGTCGCTCGTCAATCGACGATAGTAGGCCTGCATGAGATCGCCGCGCTCGGCGAGCGGAATCGGTTTGACGAATTCTTCGTAGAGATCGGGATAGAGAGCACCCGTGCCATCTGGCGTTTCGTAAAACCAACGGAACTCCCAGGGGCGCACCAAGAAGATGCCACGCAGCACGAGCTCGGTGACGCGATCCGGATGGCTTTGTGCATAGGCGAGGGCGAGGGTGGAGCCCCACGAGCCGCCGAACACCTGCCATCGATCGATACCGAGATGCTCCCGAAGGCGCTCGATATCCGCGACGAGATCCCACGTCGTGTTGTCGACGAGGCTCGCGTAGGGCCGGCTTTTTCCGCAGCCGCGTTGATCGAAGAGAACGATGCGATAACGGGCCGGATCAAAGAAACGCCGCATGCGAGCGTCGGTGCCTCCGCCCGGTCCACCATGCAGAAAGACGACGGGCTTGCCGGCCGGATTGCCGCTTTCTTCCCAATACATCTCGTGAAGATCGGACACGCGCAGCCAACCGCTGCGGTGGGCGTCGATAGCAGGATAGAGTTCGCGAGGCATTTTTTTCTTTGGCGTACGAGGGATTAGCGTCGTTGGATCATCGGGCCGAGTGGCGCGCCGCCGACGAGGTGGACGTGGAGGTGGTAGACCTCCTGACCGCCATCTCCGTTGCAGTTGATGATCAGTCGATAGCCGCTCTCGGCGATGCCCTCGCGGCGTGCGAGATCTCGAGCGACGGTGAACATATGGCCGACCAAGGCTTCGTCCGCGTCGGTGATGTCATTCGCGGTCGGGATGGGCTTGTTCGGCACGATCAGGATGTGAACCGGCGCCCGCGGGTGAATGTCGCGGAAAGCCGTGACCCGATCGTCTTGGTGAACGATGTCACCGGGGATCTCCCGCGCGATAATTTTTTCGAAGAGCGTGGGCATGGGAGGTCAGTATTTGTAGATCTCGACCTTCGATCCGTCGAGCTGATAGGCCGATGCGCCGAGACGAGTGGTCTTGTTGGTGGTCTTCATCCGACCCGTGATCCAGTACGCCTCATAGATCGAGTCGAGGGCGACACCTTTGCTCATACGCACGTAAACGATTTGATTGGGCGGAGGAGGCGGTACGTGAATACAGGCTCCGAAGTAGGGGACGAGGAAAAACTCGGAGACGAGTCCGTCCTTACCGATATCGAGCGGGACGATGAACCCTGGAATCTTGACGTTCGCGCCATCGAGCCCTTTGTTGATCGAAAAATCCATGACTTGCTGAGCCGCCATACCCCCTTCGCCGAGATAATCGTGAACCGCGGGGGGTGGGCTCGCAGCGAAGCGCGATCGCGCGTCCGGGGGCAGCAGTTCGTCCCAATCGATTTCGCGCGCGACGCCGACCGGTGCCGCGGGTTTCTTGGCTCGCTCCGGGACCGGCGTGCCGACGGCGGGCGGGGTGATGCCCTGCGCCTCGATATGACCGCCGAGCAGCGTTAGCGATAGCAGGATCGGCAAAACAAACTTCTTGTGGATCATGTGTGCCTTATGGTGGTCGCTTCAAACACGGATGGTCAGGCCATCACTCAGGGTATTTCGATAGGCGCGCCAGGCGGGTAAAGCCCCCATCACCAAGGCTGCGCCAATGATTGCACCGAGGATGGTGAGATCGTAGCCGGTCAGACCGCCGAGATCGAGAAAGATTCCGAAGCGCTGCTCGAGCAGCGGCCGCGCTGCAAAGATGAGACCGTAGCAGAGACTCACTCCGGCGGCGACGCCCGCACTCGCGAGCATTCCTGCTTCCGCGATGAGTAGCGTGAAGACATGGCGGGGTCGAGCGCCCACGGAACGCAGAATGGCCATCTCGCGACGTCGTTCGTTGAGGCTCGTCAGGATGGCCGTGAGCATGCCGAGAAGGCCCGCGAGCACGACGAAGGCAGCCACGATCATCAGTGCGGTATCTGCAATACCTACCAAATTCCAAAGCTGACTGAGGGCTACGCCAGGGATGATGGCCATCAAAGGTTCCTGTCGATACTCGTTGATGGCGCGCTGCATGGTGAACGTCATGACCTTGCTCTCCATGCCGACCATGAAAGCCGTGATGGATTGCGGCGTGAGGTCCAGGGCTCTCGCCTCATCTGCACTCACACGACCGCCGGGCATGGCCTGCATGCCACTTTGCCAATCGACATGAATGGCGGTGATGGCTTCGAGACTCGTGTGGACGGTTCGGTCGATCGGCGTCCCGGTTCGTTCGAGTACCCCCACTACGGTGAAGGGTTTGTCGTCGTGCTCGGCGAAACTGACGTTGCCGAGACCATGCGCGATCACGATCTTGGAGCCGACGGTGTAGCCGAGCTGTTTCGCGACTTCGGCGCCGATGACGGCGTCGTAGAGATCGGAAAAGGGTCGACCGGCCGCGAAGCGTATGTCTCGATCGCCAGCGAACCGGTAGTGCTTGAAGTAATCGCCGTTCGTGCCCATGACGCGGAAGCCACGATGGGAGTCGCCGAGCGAAATAGGAATGGTCCACGCCACATCAGGGTGACGCGCAATTTTTTGATAGCTGTCCCAACTGACATTGGCCGTGGCATCGCCCACGCGGAACACCGAGTAGAGCAGCAGATTGAGTTGCCCCGAGCGGGCACCGACGATGAGATCGACGCCCGAGACCGTGTTGGCGAAGCCATCGCGCGCAGCCGTGCGCATTTTTTCGACGCCGAGCAGCAAGGCCACGCTGATGGCGATGGCACTGATGGTCAGTAGCGCGGTGGCACGACGGTTACGCAGCGATCGAAGCGCGAGGCTCAAGGTGTTCATGCGCGGTTGATCTCCCGCAGCGAGAGATTGCGGTCAAAGAGCGGCCCGAGCGACGTATCGTGGCTCACGAAAAGCAGCGTCGCGTTCTGGGCCTTGCACTCATTCATGAGTAGCCGCAGAAAGTCTTCGCGTGCATCGTGATCGAGGGAGGAGGTCGGCTCGTCGGCGACGATGATTCCCGGGCGGCCGAGCAGTGCCCGCGCCGCAGCCACCCGCTGTTGCTGGCCGATCGAGAGTTCGGTTACCGGACGCGAGAGATAGTCGGGCGATCCGAGACCGAGCGCTGCGAGCAGACGACGCCCTTCTTCGGCGAGATTGCCGTTCGCAATACGTGCCACTCGAGCCGGGGAGAACTGGGCGGGCAGTAAGACATTCTCGAGCACACTCAAGTAGGGGATGAGATTGAACATCTGAAAGATGAATCCGAGGTGCTCGCCTCGGAAGCGGTCACGCTCTCCGGCCGACAACGCAGTGATATCGGTGCCGAGCAATCTCACGTGTCCGCGGGCGGGAGTGAGCACGCCGCCGAGCAGGCCGAGCAGCGTGCTCTTGCCGCTACCGCTCGGTCCACGCAGGAAGATGCGCTCGCCTCGGGCGACCGAAAGCTGAGCGATATCGATGACCGGCGGCTTGCCGGGCCAGGCGTACAGCAGGTCGGTCGCCTCGATGGCGACCGAATTCTCAGATAACGGCGTCGTCACCGCGCTACTTTATCGAAACTCGCAGGCTCCCGGGAGCGAGCGTCTCCTGTCGTTGCATCGTGGCGCTGATCACGTTGACCTGCGCTTTCTCGACCTCTTTGAACCGACGCAGCGCCCAGAGTTCGACCCACTCGAGTGCTCCGGGGTTCTCGCAACGGAAGGCGTAGCGAGGCCGGTAGTCGGCGTGACCGCTCCCGAGTTTCGGAGCCTCATAGGTCACGCTCTGCAGACGACAGCCTGCCGCGCGGGGAACCGCCGCGATCTCGCGTCCACTCGAGAGCCAGGCATCGATGGCGGCAACAGCTTGTCTCTCTACGTCGTTCCGCGGTGATTTTTCGAAACCCAGCACGTTGATGGCCGGCGCGTCGATCTCGATCGAGAGGATGTTACCCTCCACGGCGACGTTGAACGTCACCGCTCCGTGCACATGCTTGCCTATCCCATCTGCTTCGACCGAGGTGGCGCAGAGTCCCAAGCTAAGGCAACCCAGAGTCACGAGCGGCAGGCGGCTGAGCATGATGACGGTCTCCTAAAATTTCAGTTGCAATCCGACGGCAAGGTGACGCGCTGCGAGGGGCGCGATATCTTTGAGCGGGGAAGCATGACGACGCATGTCCTCGTCAAGAAGGTTTACGCCTCGAGCGAACCAAAGCATATCCGCATCGGCCACCTTCAAGCGATAGATGACCTCGGCGTTGACCGCCGTGAATCCGGCGGTGCGGGTTTCACCCTCGGCGACGTCATTCTGGGCGCTGTGATGAATGGCCTCCATGCCGAGTCGCAGGGGTCCCCGCGTGAATCCTAGTTCCATGCCTAATCGACGAGGCGGAATCTGCGGCAGGGGCTCGCCAGCGGCGTCTCGGGCGCGAACGTAATCGCCGAAGAGTCGTACGCCGATGTTGCCGGCGGCGGTGCCGATCAGTGCATCGTGACTCCAATCGAATTCGAATCCTTCGAAGCGCGCATCAACCCCCGTGAAGCGCACCACGGGTAAATCGTCTTCGATCGACCCGTCGGGCATGGCGGCGATGAATTGATCGTAGTCGGCAACGAAAACCCCGACTTTGCCTTGCCAGCCCGATTGGAGTCGACGCTGGATGCCGAGATCCGCGGTCAAACCGCGCTCGATGCCGAGATCGTCATCGCCGATCTCATAGCGCTGAACGGCAAGATGAGGACCGAGCGCATAGAGTTCGGTCGCCGTGGGATGACGGCCCGTGGAGGTGAGTTGCAACGAGACTTCCCACGGATCGGCGAGGCGCCAACGCGCACCGAAAGAGCCGCTGAAGGTATCGTCACGGTAGTCGTTTCCGATGAGATCGATCTCTTGTCGTTCGAGACGTAGACCTGCTTCGAGTACGAACGCGGCGATGCTCATTTCGCCGTATCCGTATGCGCCGAGCTGGCGGGTTTGCGAGGCGGGCAGAAATGCTTCATCGCCCTCGGCATCGAAGTCGAGATCACGCCACTGTAGACCGATCGACCATTGACCCTCGCGGTCGGCACTCAAGCGTAACTCTTGGCCATCTTGAGCGTAAGCCGTGCCGATCTCCTCGCCTTCGAGTTCGTTGTGGACGTAGTCGTTCCGGGCCGCCCGCAGACGCAGCGTATCGAAGGGGCCGTCGACACGCCATTCGCCGACGAAGTCAACGCGCTGCTGGTCCATCGCGAGCCGTACGTCGCCATGCTCGTGATGCTCATCGTCGTGGTGATCATCATCGTGATGTTCATCATCGTGATGATCCTCATCATGATCGTCTTCGTGGTGGCTATGGCTGTGTCCGGGAAGACCATAGTTGCTGCGCAGTCCGCTCAAAGAAATCGCGAAAGAGGCTCGCTCCCCGATCCAGCTGAGTCCGCCACTGCCGCCGCGAGTCTCGCCGTCCGAATTCTCGAGTCGTCCGTCGGGGATTCGTAATTCGTCCGCACTGAAGTGATGCAGGTCACCCGAGAACTGCAGATGGCTACCCGCGTGTCCACTGACGCGAGCCGCAACGCCGCGCTCGTTGGCTGCCGTATCGCCGCGCATTTGGATTTCGCCAGCGAAGGGCGCATCGAAGCGTGACAACGACAGTCGAGGCGTGACGACGTTCACGGCGCCGGCTGCGGCGGAGGAGCCGAAGAGTAGTGCGGCGGGCCCGCGCACGATCTCGATCCGATCAGCGAGCATCGGCTCGACAGAGACCGCGTGGTCATCCGACAACGCGGCGACGTCGAGTGTCTCCGCCCCATCCTGGTAGGTCTGCACCCGCAGCCCGCCTTGCCCGCGGATGATCGGGCGGCTGGCTATCGGCCCGAAAGCGCTTGCCGTGACGCCCGGTTGATCGGCGAGCGTTTCTCCGAGGCTGCCCTCGCGTCGGGTCACGAGTGCCTCACCGGCCAGCACGGAGACCGGTTGCGCGGTATCGAATACCCGCTTTCGGAGGGGGGTCGACGTGATCACGATCTCTTCCAGTTCGGCAATCCGGTCGTCAATCGTGGAGGAGGACTGACCATGCGCCGGGATGGCGACGGCGGCGGCAATCACGCAGGCGGTGAGGGGTTTTTTCATGGGGAAGATATGTAATTAAGTTACGGTATTGATACTTTATAACACATTCCTCCGGCGTGACTAGACCCCGACGGCCCCTCGGTTGTCGCGGATAATCAAGGCTCTTCCATGAAGCTCAGCCTCGACAACCTCGCAGTTCATTTGAAACAGGCGGTGGCGCGTAGCCAGCTCGCGCCGGCATACCTCGTCTCGGGGGATGAAGACCTGTTGGTCGGCGAAGCCTGCGATGCGATTCGCGCGGCGGCGCGCGAGCTCGGTTACACCGAGCGCGAGGTGAATTTTCCCGAGCGCAGCGGCGATTGGGCCGACATCGCTGCATCCTTGTCCTCGATGTCGCTGTTCGGTGATCGCCGAATCGTGGAAATTCGGTTCTCCGGCAAGGCGGGAAAGGAGGGCGGCGCCGCGCTTCAAAAGATTCTCGAGAGCGCCGGTCCCGACACGCTGCTACTGATCGTCACGCCGCGCCTCGAATTCGCGACGCAGAATACGGCCTGGGTCAAGGCGATCGAGTCGACGGGCGCGTGGCTGCCGATCTGGGAGATCGGCCCGCGTCAACTCGAGTCTTGGTTGTCGCAACGTCTGCGCGCTGCGGGGCTCGAACCGACTCCGGATGCCGTCGCGTTACTGGCGTCGCGAGTGGAGGGCAACTTGCTCGCGGCGAAACAGGAAATCGAAAAACTAAAGCTCCTCGTGCCCGCAGGTCGTCTCGATGCGACGGCGGTGCTCGAGGCCGTGGTATCGAGTGCACGCTACGACGTCTTCGCGCTCGGCGAAGCCGTTGTTGTCGGCGATGCCTCGCGCGCGCTGCGCATTCTGTCCGGCCTGCGTGGCGAAGGCACCGAACCGACTCTGGTGCTTTGGTCGATCACGCGTGAACTGCGAAATCTTTGGTCGCTGCGTCGTGGCGAGGATCCCTCCCGTCGGCCTGGGCCCCGGCTGTCGCCCGCACAACTCGCGGCGCTCGAGCGTGCGCGACCCCGTGCGGCGCGTATGCCCTTTGCTCGCCTGTCCTCGCGAGCCTTGCGTGCCGATCGCATGATCAAGGGACGTCTCGCGGGCGATCCCTGGGACGAAATGACGCTGCTCTGTGCGGAGTGCTGCGGCCTCCGACCGATCAAGTGAGTGTCATGACCGCCGTCGCCTCAGCGCCTCTTGGAATCTTTGGGGGAACCTTCGACCCGATTCATGTTGGCCACCTGCGAACGGGTTATGAGTTGATGCATGCCCTTCGACTTGCGGAGGTGCGTTGGATTCCGGTCGGTAATCCGGGGCATCGTGATCCGCCGCTCGCCTCGGCAGCCTTGAGACTCGAGATGGTTCGCTTGGCGATCGCGGGGCAGCCGGGGTTCGTCCTCGACGATCGCGAGATCCGTCGCAGCGGTGTCAGTCGCACCATCGATACGTTACGCGAGTTGCGTGACGAGCAGCCCGGTCGTTCGATCTGCGTGTTGCTCGGGATGGACGCCTTCGCAGGCTTCATGCAGTGGCATCGCTGGCGGGAGATTTTCGATTACGCGCATCTCGTCGTCGCGCACCGTCCGGGCTGGCCACCCCCGACGGAGGGGCCGCTGGCCGATTTGCTGGCCGAACGTGCGATGCCGGACGTCGGCGCTTTGCACGCGCGATCCTGCGGGGGCATTCACGTGCGCAAGGTGACGCCGCTCGAGGTGTCGTCCACCGACTTGCGCGAGCTGCTGGTCGCGGGCGACGACCCGAGATTCTTGGTTCCCGACCCTGTCCGAACCGTCATCATGGAGTCGGGATGCTATGCTCGCGCGCATGACTAAACCTCGATCGACCGCCCGCAAGTCCGCGCCGAAAGCCCCCGCCCGCAAAGTCGTAAAACCCCGTAAGCCTCGCGCAGTACCGCCGGCACTGCGTATCGTCGAGGCCGCCTTGTCCGACATGAAGGCCGTCGACGTCCGTGTACTCGACGTACGCGGCATGAGCGATGTTGCAGACTTCATGGTGATTGCGAGCGGGACGTCAGATCGTCATCTGCGATCGATCGCCGATCGTGTGGTGCAAATGGCCAAGGCTTCGGGTCAGCGTCCGCTCGGTGTCGAAGGTGAGCAGCAGGGTGAATGGGTGCTCGTCGATCTGCCGGATGTCATGGTTCACATCATGTTGCCGCGGACGCGCGAGTTCTATCAGCTCGAACATCTTTGGGAACCGCGTGCCCCGGCGACGCGCGGGGCCAACGGCGGCAGCAAGCGAGCCTCTGCCGCGCGCGGTTAGTTCTTCAACGTCGGTCGGGCAGGTGCCTCGATGCGTCTGCGAATCATCACGGTCGGTGCACGTCAGCCCGCGTGGGTCGATGAGGCGGTTGCCGATTACCTCAAGCGTTTTCGAGCGCCTTGGCGCGTCGAGCTCGTCGAGCTCGAGGCAGTTCCTCGCTCGGGCGGACGCGCCGCCGATGCGGCGCTCGAGCGCGAGGGCGATCGTGTACTCGCGTCGCTGCGCGACCGAGAGCGGGTGATTCTCCTCGACGAAGCGGGTAAATCTTTGAGCACCCGAGAGCTTGCGAGTCGGCTCGAGGGGGTAGCTGCCTCGTCACCCGATGTGGCGCTGCTCATCGGTGGTGCCGATGGACATGCGTCGGCGGTTCGAGCGCGCGCCGCCGAGAGTTGGTCGCTATCCAAAATGACTTTGCCGCACGGCCTCGCCCGCGTCATGCTCGTCGAGCAGCTGTACCGGGCGTTCTCGCTCTCGCAAGGTCACCCCTACCATCGCGACTGATCCGACCATGACGCGATTCGCATCCATTTGTCTGGCCTCCGCTTCACCACGTCGTGGCGAGTTGTTGCGACAGATCGGGGTGAGCTATGTCGTACAGCCCGCCGATCTCGACGAAGCCGAGCGCGCGGGGGAATCTCCCGCCGAATATGTTGAGCGTTTAGCGCGCGCCAAGGCCGAGTGGGTGTGGCAAGCACGACAGCAAGCGCGACTCGAACTATTACCGGTGCTCGGCTCCGATACGACGGTCACCGTGGATGGGCTCGTGTTGGGTAAACCGCAAGATGAGGCTGCTCTGCTCAGCACGTTCTCGCGGTTGTCGGGCCGAGAGCACGAAGTACTCTCGGCGGTTGCGCTCGTGACAGCCTCCGGGATTCAGGCCCGACTGTCGCGCACTCGAGTGCGATTTCGCGTCATCACCGCCGATGAGGCTCGAAGCTATTGGGCGACGGGTGAACCGTGTGACAAAGCGGGCGGCTATGCGATCCAAGGCTACGGAGCGGTCTTTATCGAGTCCATCGCCGGCAGCTATTCGGGGGTCATGGGCTTGCCGCTCGCCGAGACCGCCGAATTGCTCGTCGCAGCCGGCGTACAGGTATGGCAACCTGAGGTATGAGCGCCGAAATCCTCATCAACGTCGCACCGCGCGAGACTCGAGCGGCCGTGCTCGAGAGCGGTGTGCTGCAAGAGGTCTTCGTCGAGCGTGCGAGCCGTCGCGGACTCGTCGGCAATATCTACAAAGGTCGTATCACCCGAGTCTTGCCGGGGATGCAGGCCGCATTCGTTGAGCTCGGCCTCGCCCGCAGTGCGTTTCTGCACGTTAACGATATCGTCAGTGCCGATACCCGTTTCGATGCGCAAAGCGTCGCGGCCGCCGGCGGTTCTGGCGGACCCTCGGGTTTGCCCTCGCGCGCAGTCGAAGAGTCGGTCGACATCCGTCGGCTCATCAATCCCGGTGACGATATCGTCGTACAGGTCGTCAAAGATCCCATGGGCGCCAAGGGCGCGCGCCTCACGACATTCATTTCTTTGCCCTCCCGATATCTCGTCTTCATGCCTCGTGGTCGAGGGGTGGGTATTTCCTCGCGTATCGAGGACGAGGCGGAACGACAGCGCTTGCGCGAAGCGCTCCAGGGGCTCGTCGGTGATGGGCAATCGGGCGGTTATATCGTCCGCACGGCCGCAGAGGGCATCGATGCTGCGCTGCTCGCCGCCGATTTCGCGTATCTCGGACGACTGTGGTCGCACGTTCAGGAGCGCGGATTACGCGCATCACCCGGAGATCTCGTTCACGAAGATTTGCCGTTGGCACTTCGGATGCTGCGCGATGAGCTCGGTCGAGGTGTCGAGCGCGTGCTCGTCGACGATGCGACCGAACTTGGGCGCATGCAGCAGTTCATGCGGGACTTCATCCCGAACCACGCGCTACGTCTCGAGTCGCACGGCGGACCGCGACCCATCTTCGACCTGCATGGCGTCGAAGAAGAGATCAATCGGGCGCTCGAGCGCAAAGTCGCTTTGAAGTCGGGCGGCTATCTCGTTATCGATCAAACCGAATCGATGACGACCATCGACGTCAACACTGGTGGCTTCGTCGGTTACCGAAATCTCGAAGACACCATTTTTCGGACCAACCTCGAGGCCGCTGTCGCGATCGCCAGGCAGCTACGCCTGCGTAATTTGGGCGGCATCATCATCATCGACTTCATCGATATGTTCGATGCGTCGCATCGCACGCAGGTTCTGGCTGCGCTCGAACAGGCGCTCGAGGCGGATCACGCGCAGACGCAGGTGGCGCCAATTTCGCCGCTCGGTCTCGTCGAGATGACACGCAAGCGAACGCGCGAGAGTCTCGAACATTTGCTATGCGAGAGCTGTCCGACCTGCGAGGGTCGAGGATCGATACGTTCGGTCGAGACCGTCTGCCAGGACATCTTCCGCGAATTGTTACGCCAGGCCCGACAGTTCGGCAGCCGAGAGCTACTGGTGCTCGCGCATCAAGATGTGGTCGAGCGTTTGCTGGGTGACGAGTCCACCGTGCTGGCCGAGCTCGAATCGAGCGTGGGTCGTCCGATCAGGCTGCAGTCCGAGTCGCTCTATGAAATCGATCGTTACGATGTCGTTTTGGTCTGAGGGGTCACCATGAATCCCATCGTTGCTGCTCTTCAGATGACCTCGGGACCGGATGTGTCGGCCAATCTCGCCGTGGCCGATCGTTTGCTTCGAACCGCAGCCGATGCGGGCGCCACAGTCGCCGTCTTGCCCGAAAACTTTGCGCTCATGGGTCTACGCGACGCCGACAAACTCGCGATCGCAGAAGAGGAGGGCCGAGGTCCGGTGCAGGAGACCATCGCCGCACTCGCGGCATCGCTGCGTCTTTGGGTGATCGCCGGAACCTTACCGGTTCGGGTCGAGGGGGAGCGGCGTGTCGCGGCAGCGTCCCTGGTCTTCGATGCGGAAGGACGACGCGTCGCGCGCTACGACAAGATCCATTTATTCGATGTCGATGTCCCGGATCGCAGCGAGTCTCATCGCGAGTCGACGAATATTCGGCCCGGAGAGCGCGTGGTCACGGTCGATACGCCGGCCGGGCGTGTGGGTTTGTCGGTGTGTTACGACATACGGTTCCCGGAGCTTTATCGTCGCATGGTGGCGGAGGGGGCACAGTGGTTCGTGGTGCCGGCGGCCTTCACGGTTCCGACGGGTCGCGCGCACTGGGAGCTGCTGCTGCGATCGCGCGCCGTCGAAAATCTCGCCTTCGTCGTCGCCCCCGGCCAGAGCGGTGTTCATCCGAGTGGTCGCGAGACCTACGGCGACTCGATGATCGTCGATCACTGGGGCCAGGTGCTCGGACGTTTGCCGCACGGCGAGGGCATCGTGACCGCGTCGTTCGATCTCGACGCGCAACGTCGCGTGCGGGAGTCGTTTCCGGCGCTGAGCCATCGCCGACTTTGATTAAGATAGCGCCATGACCGACGCTTTCTCACTCGCCCGTGACCTCATTCTCGAACCGGCCGGACTCGACGAGGGGCATATTGCGCGCGCCCTCGGACTCGTTCGCGCCTCATCCATCGACGCCGCCGACGTGTACTTCCAGTTTTCTCGCGACGAGTCTTGGTCGCTCGAAGACGGCATCGTCAAAGAAGGCAGTGCGAGCATCGAGCAGGGCGTTGGGGTGCGTGCGTTGTCCGGCGAAAAAACCGGGTTCGCCTATTCCGATGAAATTCTCCCGGCAGCACTCGAAGAAGCGGCGCTCGCCGCGCGTGCAATTGCAGTCGCCGGGGGTGACGGCCGCGTCCCCGTGCTTCGCCGCAGCATGGGTCACGCACTCTATCCGGCGCTCGATCCGCAAGGGTCGCTGTCGGACGACGACAAAGTCCGGTGGCTCGAGCGTGTCGATCGAGAGACGCGTCGCCTCGATCCGCGCATCGTCCAAGTCATGGCCTCCGTCTCCACGGCCTTCGACGTGGTCCTGCTCGCGGATGCCGACGGCACGCTCGCGGCAGACGTGCGACCACTCGTGCGGTTCAATGTTTCGGTGATCGCCGAGCGCGAGGGTCGTCGCGAGGTGGGATTTGCGGGGATGGGTGGGCGTTACGCGCTGGCCGAGCTCGTGGCGGGCGATCGTCCGCTCGCCTTGGGTCGCGAGGCGGCGCGACAAGCGTTGGTGAATCTCGATGCCATTCCGGCGCCGGCAGGCGCCATGACCGTGGTCCTCGGCGCGGGTTGGCCAGGGATCTTGCTACACGAAGCCATCGGGCACGGCCTCGAGGGTGATTTCAATCGTAAAGGCACCTCGGCATTCAGTAATCGCGTCGGCGAGCGCGTGGCCTCTGAGCACTGCACCGTCGTCGACGATGGCACGCTCTCGTCGCGTCGTGGATCGCTCAACATCGACGATGAGGGGACGCCGACCCGCTGCACGACCCTCATCGAAAATGGCGTGCTCAAGGGATACCTCCAAGACAAAATGAATGCGCGACTGATGGGTACGCAGTCGACGGGCAATGGACGTCGGGAATCGTTTGCGCACATGACTTTGCCGCGGATGACCAATACCTACATGCGACCGGGTCCTCACGATCCGCAAGAGATCATTGCCTCGGTCGATCGCGGAATCTATGCCGTGAACTTTGGCGGTGGCCAAGTCGATATCACCTCCGGCAAGTTCGTTTTCTCGGCGAGCGAGGCCTATCTCATAGAAAAAGGCCGCATCGGTGCGCCCATCAAGGGCGCCACCTTGATCGGCAACGGTCCCGACGTACTGACGCGCGTGTCGATGGTGGGGAACGATCTCAAGCTCGACGACGGCGTCGGGACCTGCGGCAAGGAAGGGCAGAGTGTGCCGGTGGGCGTCGGACAACCGACGCTGCGGATCGAGGAGCTGACGGTCGGCGGAACGGGCTGAATCGCGCCGAAATCTTAGAGGCTGCGCGCGCTCGCCGGATCGATACGTCGCAACAGGAGTTTCGCCCGAGCATCGCGTCGCGCGGCCGTATCGGCCAGCAGGGTGATGTGCCCGAGTTTTCGACCTGCACGCGCCGTCTTCCCGTAGTCGTGCCAATGCAGCTCAGATTCGCCGATGAAGGCGTTGCGTGACGGCATCCGTCCGATGAGATTGATCATCGCTGCATGGCCCCGCGCGGTGGTCGCGCCGAGTGGCAAACCGAGAATGGCCCGCAGGTGATTTTCGAACTGGCTGGTGGCAGCCCCCTCGATCGTCCAATGCCCCGAGTTGTGGACCCGAGGTGCCGTTTCGTTGGCGATCAGTCGACCGTTACGAACGAAGAATTCGATGTTGAGCACGCCCTCGTAACGAAAATGTTCGAGGACTCGCTTCAGATGAGTGGTCGCTCGACGTTGCAGCGCAGGTGCGCCCCAGGGTGCTCGAGTGAGCCGCAGGATGCCTTCGCGATGCAGGTTACGGTTGAGTGGATAGACTGCGATCTCGCCGCGGCGACTCCGCGCGCCGATGATCGAGACCTCGTCATCGAACGTAACGAATTCTTCGTAAATGAGCGGCGAGCCACGGAGTCGCTCGAAGGCGCGCCAGGCCTCCTCGAGATTTCGCACGACCGCCTGACCCTTACCGTCATAACCGAGCCGGCGGGTTTTGAGTACGCCGGGAAGCCCCACGTCGCGCAATGCGCGCACGAGCGAGGCCTGCGATTCGACGGCGGCGTAGCGTGTCGTCGGAATCCCGAGCGTGTCGAAAAGTTTTTTCTCAGCGATACGATCTTGCGACATGGCGAGCGCCGCGAGCGGCGGTGCGATCGAGGCTGAGCGGCCGAGCGTGCGCAGACTTTCGATCGAGACGTTCTCCCAATCGAAGGTGATCACTTCGCTGCGACGCGCGAGTTCGCGCAGTAATTTTCGGTCGGTGAATTCACCGACGAGCATCGGCGACACTTGAGCCGCTGGCGTATCGACGGAGCGATCAAGGAAGAGAAAGTCGAGACCGAGCGGATAACCCGCGAGCGCCATCATGCGCCCGAGCTGTCCGCCGCCGACGATGCCGATGGTCATCGGACCCGTCTCGTCAGGCGTTGCGCGGATCGGGATGCTCGAGCACGGCAGCCGTCTGCGCATCGCGCTGGGCCTTGAGTGCTTTGGCGAGCACCGGATCGGACAGCGCGAGGATCGCGGCGGCCGAAAGGGCTGCGTTGGTGGCGCCGGCGACGCCGATGGCGAAGGTCGGCACGGGGACGCCGGCGGGCATCTGCACGATGGAGAGTAGTGAGTCGAGACCGTTTAGGGTCTTCGACTGGACCGGCACACCGAGCACGGGCAGCGTGGTTTTGGCCGCGAGCATGCCTGGCAGATGGGCTGCGCCTCCGGCGCCCGCGATGATGACTTTGATACCGCGGCCTTCCGCCGTGGAGGCGTAGTCGAAGAGGAGGTCCGGCGTACGGTGCGCGGAGACGACGCGAACTTCGTGGGGCACGCCGAGTTTTTCGAGAGTCTCGGCCGCAGGGCGTAGTGTCTCCCAATCGGAGCGCGAACCCATGACGATGCCGACGACGGGCTTCATCGCGCAATGATAGCGGAAAACCCGGTCAAAATCAGCGCAGGCTCTCGAGAGCGTCTTCGATGGCTGCCGTGTCGAGGTCGCGCATCAGCTTGCCGATGTATTGTTTTTGACGGGCGAGGCCACCACGCGCCTTGATGCGTCGCGCCTCACGGACCGCATCGAGCAAGTTTTCGGGGATCGGCAGCCGCACGAGATCGGATTCCTTGAGCGCGATGAGTCGCTCGCCGAGCGCCTGCGCCGCATGCGCGGCACGCTTACGCGAGCTTTTACTCGGTCGATCGTCGAGGGCCTCGGTATCGTCCACCTCGGGCTCGTACGGTTTCGTGTATCTGGGATATCGGGACACCGCTACAATTCTGCCTCATGTCGCAGCAAGTTGATCCCTCCCGTATCCCCGAACTCGAGTCGGTGGTCGCCTTGACCCTCGCGGAGGCCCGCAAGGCGGGCGCATCTCAGGCCGAGGCCGATGCGAGTTTGTCGAAGGGACTCAGCGTGACGGTTCGGCTGGGTGAGGTGGAGACGGTGGAGTACCAGCGCGATCGCGCGCTCGGCGTCACCGTTTATTTCGGAACCCGAAAAGGCTCGGCGAGCACAGCGGATCTTTCAGAGAATTCGGTGCGCGAGACGGTGGCGAAGGCCTGCGCCATCGCGCGTCATACAGCGCTCGATGAGTGTGCGGGGCTCGCCGATCCCGACTTGCTCGCCACCGAGTTTCCCGATCTTCAACTCGACTTCCCTTGGGACATCGCGCCGGAGCAGGCGGTCGAGCTCGCTCGCGAGTGCGAGGCTGCGGGCCTCGCCGTCGACAAGCGCCTCGGCAACTCAGAAGGCGCGAGCGTCGGCAGTCAACGCGGCGTACGCGTGTACGGCAATAGCCATGGGTTTTTGGCGGGTGACTGCGCGTCGAGTCATTCTTTGAGCTGTGTGCTGCTCGCTCAAGCGGACGAGGACATGCAGCGGGATTATTGGTACTCCTCGGCACGCGATCCTGCCGATCTCGAAGCGGCCACACTGATCGGACGCCGTGCCGCCGAGCGTGCCATCGCGCGGCTCGGTGCGAGACGCCTGCCGACGGGAAAATCACCCGTGCTGTTTGCCCCGGAAGTGGCGCGCGGATTCATCGGACACTTCGTCGGCGCAATTCGCGGCGGTGCGCAGTATCGGAAGGCGAGTTTCCTGTTGGGCGCGGCCGGTCAACAGGTGTTTCCGTCGTGGGTGCAGATGCACGAGCGACCGCGTTTGCCGAAAGCCTTCGCGAGCGCCAACTGGGATGGCGAGGGTGTTCGTACCCGCGATCGCGAGCTCGTACGCGACGGGATCGTCGATGGCTATCTCCTCGGCAGTTACAGCGCGCGCAAACTCGGCCTCAAAAGTACGGGGAATGCGGGAGGTCTGCATAACCTTCTCGTCGACCCTTCCGAAAATGCGCCCGATCAGGCGGCGCTGCTCAAGCAGATGGGACGCGGACTCCTCGTCACCGAGCT
>JBMTZJ010000013.1:0-20106 GCA_049455515.1 Steroidobacteraceae bacterium | reverse complement strand
AAAAAACGGGAAGGGGTGATTCATGTTGACGAGCATCGACTGGCTGGTCGTTCTGGCGTATTTCGTCGTCGTGTTCGCAGTGGCGTTTGGCGTGTCCAGGCGAAGCGAAACGCGGGAGTCGGCGGCAGGATATTTTCTCGGAAACCGAAACGCCGGATGGTTCATCGTCGGCGCTTCACTTTTTGCATCGAATATCGGCTCGGAACACTTGGTCGGATTAGCGGGCACCGGCGCTGCAAGCGGCGTCGCCGTAGCGCAGTTCGAAGTTCTGGCCTCTCTGATTCTGTTATTGCTCGGCTGGTTTTTCGTTCCGTTTTATTTGAGAAGTGGCGTCTACACGATGCCGGAATTCCTCGAGCGCCGATATTCGCCCGCCACGCGTTGGTACCTCGCGGCGATTTCCATCGTCGGCTATGTGATGACCAAGATCTCCGTCACGATTTTCGCTGGCGGAATCGTGTTCGAGGCGCTGATGGGGATCGGCTTTTGGATGGGTGCATTCATCGTCGTCATCGCAACGGGCATCTACACCGTGTTCGGGGGTATGCGCGCCGTGCTCTACACCGACATGATGCAGGCCTTCGTCATGCTCGCCGGGGCCGGCCTCGTGACCTGGTTCGGATTGCAGGCCGTCGGTGGCTGGGACGTGCTCACCGCCGAGGCGGGCACCGAATTCTTTGATATGTGGAAGCCTGCAACCGATCCTAATTTCCCGTGGACGGGTATCCTCTTGGGCGCCCCGATCCTCGGTGTCTGGTATTGGTGTACCGACCAGTTCATCGTGCAGCGGGTACTCGCTGCCCGCAACATTCAAGAGGCGCGGCGAGGCGCGATTTTCGCTGGCTTTTTGAAATTGTTGCCGCTCTTCATCTTTGTCGTTCCGGGCGTCATCGCCTACGTTCTGGCGGCGAGAGGAGAGATCACCCTCACGTCCCCCGATGCGGCATTACCCACTCTCGTTGCGGCACTGTTGCCAGAGGGTATTCGAGGACTTGTCGTCGCCGGGTTGTTGGCCGCTCTGATGAGTTCCCTCTCATCAGTCTTCAATTCCTGCTCGACACTCGTGACCTGGGACGTTTATCGGAAGCTGAAGCCACAGGCGCCGGAGCGTGAATTGGTGGTGGTCGGTCAGGCTGCGACCTTGGTCATGGTGGGTTTCGGGCTTGCCTGGATTCCGATGATGAAACTGATCAGCGGCCAGCTCTATCAATACCTGCAAAGCGTACAAGCCTATATCTCGCCGCCTATCGCGGCGGTGTTCCTGATCGGAATCTTCTGGAAGCGCGTCAACTCCCAAGGGGCTCTTGCGGCGCTGTTGGCGGGCTTCGTCCTCGGAATGGCTCGTCTCGTTCTTGAGCTGAATCGCGGACTCGTCGGCGAGGGCTGGCTCGGATGGTTCACCACCATGAATTTCCTGCATTTTGCGATCTTTCTTTTCGTGGTGTGCGCCTCGGTACTCGTGCTCGTTAGCCTGGCGACACCGGCTCCCGATGCCGCCAAGGTCGAGGGTTTGACCGTCGGCGCGAAGCCGGTCCCGGGCGGTCCGACGGCGATCGACGTGGTGGCGACCCTCGGACTGATCGGGTTGGTGGGGGCGATCTGGTGGGTTTTCAGTTGATGGGCGCTCGACGTGGCGCCGAAGCGACGACCGCGCCCATTTCTCTGAAATCGTATTCATCTGGGGCGTAACCGGTACGTCATGCAAGTATTGAAGTAGGGCTTTGTTCGTTGACACGACAAAAATTTATTAGGGGGAGCGACCAGCCTATGTCGAAGCCATTTCCACGCCACTCTCGCAGTGCGCTGTCGTTGGCCGTTGCCGCGGCCATCGCAATGTCCAATAACGCGGCGGCTCAGCAGTCCACGTCTGCCGACGGCCTCGTAGAAGTTACGATCACCGGTATTCGGGCCGCCATCGAGACGGCCATTGCCGCTAAGAAAGAATCCGAGTCCATTGCCGAGGTCGTGTCGGCCGAGGACATCGGCAAGCTGCCCGATACCAGCATCGCCGAATCCATTGCACGCTTGCCGGGTGTTGCGGCACAGCGAACCGGTGGACGCGCGCAGCAAATTTCGATCCGTGGCTTCGGCCCCGACTTCACGACCGGATTGCTGAACGGTCGTCAGCAGGTCTCGGTGGGCGATAGCCGCGCCGTCGAGTACGACCAGTACCCCTCGGAACTCGTCAATCAGGTCGACATTCTGAAGTCGACCGACGCGGCACTCGTGGGTCAAGGACTCGCGGGCACGGTCAATATTCAGACTGTCCGGCCGCTCAGCCGCGACAAGATGACGATCGCGGGCAATTACCGCCGCCAGAAGATCGGTGTGGGCACCGTCGCGGAAGGCGAGGGTGACCGTTACAACCTCGCGTACATCGACCAGTTCGCCGAAGGTAAGGTCGGCGTTGCGGTGGGCTTTGCTCGACTCGATGAAACCGGTGCGACCACGTCGCGCTTCGAATCATGGGGTGGCGGTCAGACCACGTTCGCGGGCGCCACGGTCAATGTGCCCTACAACGGTTTCAACGCTTGGGCGGATCAAAACACCCAGAAGCGCGATGGCGCGATGGCGGTGTTGGAGTTTGCGCCGTCCGATAGCTTCAAGAGCACGGTCGACCTGTTCTACGCGAAGTTCACGAGCGTCACCGCGACTAAGGGTTTCCAGGCTCCGCTGAACGACTCTTGGAGCAGTGGCGATTACGACCGCGGCGGTACGCTGACTGCGGCGACGGTGAGCGGTGGCAACGTCACGGCCGGCACGTTCAACAACGTTCGCGCGGTCGTCCGTAACGATGCGAGCAGCAACGAGGACGAGCTGAACTCGATCGGTTGGAGCACGGAGTGGAAGGCGGGCGACATCACGGTCAAAACCGACCTGTCCTACTCGAAGGCGGAGAAGAACGGCGCGATCCTCGAGACGACGGCCGGCACGGCTCAGTCGCGCGTCGGGACAGCGCAACTGGATTCGATCCAGTTCACGAGCGCGGGCGTGTTCACTCCGGGTCTCGATTACTCAAACCGCTCGATCATCAAGCTGACCGACGTTCAGGGTTGGGGTGGTGGTCCGGCGATTGCGCAGGCCGGTTACTCGAAGCTGCCCTTCGTCTCGGACGAGGTCAATTCGGTACGCATCGATCTGTCCAAGGACACGGATGGCGGGTTCTTCTCCAGCATCGAGGGTGGTATCGACTACACCTCGCGCGAGAAGCAGCGCTCGTACGTCGAAGGACGTCTCGTGATTGCCTCGGGCGGTTCGCTGGCCTCGGCGGAGATCCCGGGTACGGGCTCGACGACGGTCAACGGGATCAAAATCGCGACCTTCAACCCCGTCGGAACGATCGGCTCGATCTACCGCGTGGAATCGAAGCGCGTCCCCGACATCTACAACAAAGATTGGACGGTTGAAGAGAAGCTCTTGTCGGCCTATCTCAAGGGCAATATCGAGGGCACGCTTTGGGGTAATCCGGTCCGCGGTAACCTCGGCGTTCAGGTGATCAACACCGATCAGTCCTCGACGGCGTTCAACGTGAGTCGCTCGGCAACCTGTGCGGCGGACGTCTGTCCGGCGACGGAAAATACGGCGGGTGACAAGTTCACGGACTTCCTGCCGAGCCTCAACCTGATCATGGACCTGGGCGACGATCAGCAGCTTCGTTTCAGTCTCGCGCGGCAGATGGCGCGTCCGACGATGAACGACATGCGTGCGAGCTTCGACTTCGGTTATGACCCGGGCCAGAACCGTCTCGGCGGTGGTGGCGGTAATCCGGAGCTGAAGCCGTTCCGTGCGACGGCTCTCGATCTGCGTTACGAGAAGTACTGGGACACGAAGGCGTACGTGGGTGTCGCGGGTTTCTACAAAGATCTCAGCACCTACATCGTCCGTATCCCGAACCCGCAGTTCGACTTCACGCGTTACATCACGGCGAGCTCGGGTATTCCGAACGGCGTACCGCGGGTCGGTACCTTCACCGCGCCGGCCAACGGTAGCGGCGGCAGCATCACGGGTATCGAGCTCTCGGGTTCGTTCCCGCTGAGCATGGTGGCTGACTTCCTCGACGGCTTCGGCATCGAGGCGGGTTATGCCTATACCGACAGCCAGATCACCTTGCCAACTGGCAGTGTGACGGTGGATAACATTCTGACGAGCACGATTCCCTTGCCGGGTCTGTCGGAAAATGTCGGCGATATCACGCTGTACTACGCCAAGTCCGGGTTCGAGATCCGACTGGCTCAGCGCTACCGTTCGAGCTTCGTCGGTGAAGTGTCGAGCTTCGCAGGAGATCGTCAGCTCACCTATATCCAGAGCGAGACGATTCTGGACGGTCAGCTGAGTTACGAGATCCAGTCAGGTATCGCCAAGGGCTTGCAGCTGCAATTCCAAGCCCAAAATCTGACCGATGAGCCGTATGTTCGCTATCGCGACAGCGAGAGCAACATCATCGAGCGTGTTGAGTACGGTAAGACCTACCTGTTCGGTATCAACTACCGCTACTGATTTTTTGTTCGGGGGTGCGTCACCCGCCGGGTCGTTTGGTACGATCCCGGCGGGTACGCGTTACGGCATGGAGCCGTTGATGGACTCCAGACTTTTACGGACGATCGTTATCGTTGGGGGTGGCACGGCCGGTTGGATGGCCGCTGCGGCACTATCCCGCCTCCTTCAAAATCGCTATCGCATTCGATTAGTCGAGTCGGACGAGATCGGCACGGTGGGCGTCGGCGAGGCCACCATCCCCATGATCCGCCTGTACAACCAGGTGGTCGGTATCGACGAGGACGAGATGCTGCGTGCCACGCAAGGCACGTTCAAGATGGGCATCGAGTTCGTGAACTGGTGGCGCAAAGGCGAGCGCTACATGCATGCGTTTGGTCGGTTCGGGCAAGAACTGTCGACCATCAATTTCGAGCACTATTGGCGTCGCATGCATCACCTCGGCCGGGCAGGCGATTTCGAGGAGTACTCGATCGACTGCATGGCCTCACGCGAGCACCGCTTCATGCGCCCCCCGCTCGATATGCCGGGGTCGCCGCTCGCCGACATCAACTACGCGTTCCATTTTGACGCCAGCCTCTACGCCGCCTTCCTGCGCAAACGCAGCGAGGCGGCCGGCGTCGAGCGTATCGAGGGAAAGATTTCAGGCGTCGAGCTGCGCCCCGATAATGGGCATGTCGCCGCTGTCCATTTGGAGGGCGGGTTACGTGTCGAGGGTGAGCTCTTCATCGACTGCTCCGGCTTTCGTGGGCTCTTGATCGAGCAAACGCTCCGAACGGGTTTTGAGGATTGGAGCCACTGGTTACCGAACGACCGTGCGGTCGCGGTGCCTTGCGAATCTGCCAAGCCTCTTCTTCCGTACACCAAATCGATCGCGCATCAGGCCGGTTGGCAGTGGCGTATTCCGTTGCAGCATCGAATCGGTAACGGACACGTCTTCTGCAGTCGGTACATGAGCGAGGACGAAGCGACGGCGATCTTGATGGGAAATCTCGATGGCAAGCCCACGGCTCAGCCGCGCATGCTTCGCTTTACGACGGGGATGCGCAAACTGGCGTGGAACCGGAACGTCGTCGCGGTGGGACTCGCGAGCGGTTTCCTTGAGCCATTGGAGTCGACCAGCATCCACCTCGTTCAGACCATGATTGCACGGCTCATTTCATGGTTCCCGGATCGAGGCTTCAATCAGGCCGACATCAACGAATTCAATCGACAGTCTCGTTTCGAGTTCGAGAAGATCCGCGATTTCATCATCCTGCATTACCACGCGACAGAGCGCGACGATTCGCCGTACTGGGACTATTGTCGAACGATGTCGATTCCCGAATCGCTGCAAAACAAGATCGACGTCTATCGCAGTCAAGGACGTACCCTCCGCGAAGGGAATGAACTCTTTGCCGAGATTTCTTGGTTGCAGGTCATGCATGGTCAAGGGATTCGCCCGCAGAGCTGGCATCCCTTGGCCGATGTGCTGCCCGAGGACGAGGTAGCCCAGTATCTTGAAAACATTCGGCAGACCATTCGCAAATGCGTTTCTGTCATGCCGACTCATGCGGAGTTCATTCAGAAATTCTGCGCAGCGGGCGGCTAATCGCCCGCGTGATTCGACCGGGGGAAATCATGCAAAGCTTGAGGATTGCGATGGCTGCATGCGTGTTGGCAGCTGCAGCGTCAATCACCACCGCTGTGGCGGCACCGGAGTCGGTGCGAGCTCGTACGCCCGAGCGCGAGGTCATCTACTTCCTACTGCCCGATCGGTTCGAGAATGGTGATCCCAAAAACGATCGCGGGGGTCTATCGGGTGATCGTCTGAGCACCGGGTTCGACCCTACCTCGAAGGGTTTTTATAACGGTGGCGATTTGCGGGGGCTGATCTCCCGCCTCGATTACATTCAAGGCCTCGGGGCTACCGCGATTTGGTTGGGTCCGATCTACAAGAACAAACCCGTACAAGGCGCAAAGGGCGAGGAATCAGCGGGATACCACGGTTACTGGATTACGGACTTCACGACGGTCGATCCGCATTTCGGTACCGACGAAGAGATGCGCGAACTCGTCGCGGCCGTGCACTCGCGCGGCATGAAGATCTATCTCGATATCATCACGAACCATACCGCCGATGTGATCGCGTATCGGGAGTGTCCGACAAGCGAGTGTCCGTATCGGTCGCGAGCCGATTACCCGTATTCCCGTCGGGGAGGCGTGAACGGTGAACCGATCAACCCGGGATTTGCCGGAGATGGCCCGCGGCATCAGAGCGTCGAGAATTTCGCACGTTTGACTCGCCCGGATTTTGCTTACACCCCCTTCATTCCGAAGGGCGAGGAGACCGTGAAGGTTCCCGCCTGGCTCAATGATCCGATCTGGTACCACAACCGCGGTAATACGACTTTTTCGGGCGAGAGCAACGACATGGGAGACTTCGTCGGGCTCGACGATTTGATGACTGAAAATCCGCGTGTCGTTCAGGGGTTCATCGATATCTTCGGCGGCTGGATCGATCGCTACGGCGTCGATGGCTTCCGAATCGATACGGCGAAGCACGTTAATGAGGAGTTTTGGCAGGCCTTTACACCTGCGATGCTCGATCGCGCCCAGCGACGCGGAATTCCGAACTTTCATATTTTTGGTGAGGTTTTCACCGACTCACCGACGGACGTCTCCTTGCTCGCGCGTTATACACGGTCTGCAGGCTTGCCCACCGTCCTCGATTTCGCGTTTGCAGCGGCAGTACGCGAGACGGTTGCCGGCGATGCAAGCACGGACATGCTTGCGAGACTTTTCGCCGATGACGTGCTCTACGAAGGGGGTGCCAAGACCGCATTACGATCGCCTACCTTCATCAGCAATCATGATTTCGGGCGATTTTCGCATTTCATTTTCAAGAAGCGACCCAATGTGAGTCGCGATGAAGCGCTCGCGCGCGTCAAGCTCGCGCACGCGATGCTCTTGACGCTACGCGGCGTCCCCACACTCTACTCCGGCGATGAGCAAGGTTTTGTGGGTCTCGGCGGCGATCAGTCGGCACGTCAGCCGCTGTTCGCAAGTCGGGTTGCGGAATATTTGGAGCAGCCCATCCTCGGGTCGTCTGCTACGCACGCGCAAGATCACTTCAACGTCCGTCACCCGCTGTACACGCTGATCGCTCGACTTTCCTCGCTGCGTACGTCGCATCCCGCGTTGCACTCCGGTCGTCAAGAGACGCGCCGATACACCGAAGGAAAGCCCGGAATCTTTGCGGTGTCGCGTTTCGATCCGGTCAGTGGGCTTGAGTATGTCGTTGCGTTCAATACATCGGCCTCACCCATCGTGAACCAAGTCCAGGTCGAGACTCTCTCGACCCGCTTCGATTCGTTGGAAGGGACCTGTGAGTCCCAGGTGAGTGCGCCGGGAAGCCTCAAGGTGTCCTTGCCGGCCTTCGGATTCGTGGTTTGTGCCGCGAGAGGCGATCGATGATGTCGATATTTCGTATTGCGACGATCGTCGCGATCTCACTGACCGCTATGCTGGGATCCGCGCGTCTCTCTGCAACAGACGTCGCGTCGGTCGACTCGCCGGGCAAAGTATTGCGCGTCACCGTCTCGATCAATGGTGAAGGTCGTGTGGGCTACCGCGTGGATCGCCAGGGAACACCGGTGGTTGGCGAATCTCGTCTCGGATTCATCTTTGCCGATGCGCCGAAGTTCGAGCGAAATTTTTTTATGGTGGAGAGCGCGACCCGAACGGTCGATACCACGTGGGAGCAGCCCTGGGGCGAGCGACGTTTTGTTCGTGACCACCATAATGAATTGCGTGTTCGTTTGCGGGAAACGAAGGCGCCCGTCCCGTCGCCCGCGCCGCGTGAATTCACCGTCGTCTTTCGGGTATTCGACGATGGGCTCGGTTTTCGTTACGAGTTCCCCGAGCAAGAGTCTCTCAAGCAGGTCAACATCACCGATGAACTGACCGAGTTTCACTTGATCGATGTCGAGACGGCGTGGTGGATCCCGGCGGGTGAGTGGAACCGTTACGAGTATCTCTACAATAAAACGAGCGCGACCGAGGTCGGGCAGGCTCACACACCGGCGACCTTCCGTACATCGAGCGGCTTGCACGTGGCCGTACACGAGGCAGCGCTCGTCGATTACTCGGCAATGTGGCTACGTCGAGTTGAAGGAACTCGATTCAAGGCGACGTTGTCGCCGGCCGCGACGGGCCCGCGAGTTCGCCGAACTGCGCCGTTCAATACGCCGTGGCGCACGCTGCAGATCGCCGATCGCGCAGGTGGTCTCTATATGTCGGATCTTATCCTCAACCTCAACGAGCCGAACGTGCTCGGTGATGTCTCTTGGGTGAAGCCGCATAAATATGTCGGGATCTGGTGGAGTCTGCATCTCGATACGGAATCCTGGGCATCGGGGCCCAAGCACGGCGCGACGACGGCGAACGCCAAGCGTTATATCGACTTCGCCGCTGCGAACGGATTCCGCAGCGTCCTGATCGAAGGTTGGAATGTCGGATGGGATGCAGACTGGTTCGCAAACGGTGATTCATTCGACTTTACGAAGGCATATCCGGACTTCGATATCGAGGCCGTCGCCGCATACGGGAAAAAACGTGGCGTCCGCATCATGGGTCATCACGAGACGTCGGGCTTCGCTACGCATTACGAGACGCAGCTCGAAGCCGCTCTCGATCTGAGTGCGCGCCTCGGTATCGAGGCGATCAAGACGGGATACGTTGCGGATGCAGGTGGTGCAAAGTTTGTTGATCCCGACGGATCGGTCCGTTTCGAGTGGCACGACGGTCAGGCGATGTCTCAGCATCACCTCAAAGTCGTCACCGAAGCCGCCAAGCGCCGCATCGCCATCAATCCGCATGAGCCGATCAAGGACACCGGGTTACGAAGGACGTATCCCAATTGGGTATCCCGCGAGGGTGCGCGGGGTATGGAGTACAACGCCTGGGGCGTTCCTCCAAATCCTCCTGACCATGAGGCGACTCTGTTTTTCACGCGGATGTTGTCAGGCCCCATGGATTTCACGCCGGGTGTTTTGAGCCTCGTGGGGCGTGGTGGTCAGAAGTTTCAATCGACCATCGCCAAGCAACTTGCTCAGTACGTCGTGCTCTATAGCCCCATCCAGATGGTTGCCGATCTGCCTGAGAATTACGCCCGATATCCGGGTCCGTTTCAGTTCATCCGCGATGTGCCCGTCGATTGGCATGAGACGCGAGTCCTCGACGGTGAGGTCGGAGATTTCGTGACGGTGGCGCGCAAGGATCGCGCGAGTGAAGACTGGTACGTCGGCGGCGTGACGGACGATGTCGCGCGGACACTTAGTGTTCCGCTCGACTTTCTGACACCTGGAAAACGTTATCGCGCCCGTCTGTATCGCGATGGGGACGACGCTAGTTGGCAGGCTAATCCGCACTCGATCATCATCGAGACGCGCATGGCTAAACAGGGTGATCGATTCGAAATTCCGGTGGCACCCGGTGGTGGCTTCGCGATTCGGCTCGAGGCCCTTCGATGAAGCGATCGTATCGACTGCTTGCGCTCTTGGCGATCACCGCATCGTCGCTTATCGCATGTGATTCGCGCTCGGTCGGAAACGAGGCGGCTCGTCACACACCCGAAACTCTGGTGAAAGTCACCCCGCCTGAGTGGGCGCGGGATGCGGTCATGTACCAGATCAATATTCGACAGTTCACCAAAGAGGGCACTTTGGTTGCTGCCGAGGCGCAGTTGCCGCGACTCAAGGCGCTCGGCGTCGACATCCTCTGGTTGATGCCGATCCATCCGATCGGAGAAAAAAATCGGAAGGGGACGCTCGGCAGTCCCTACGCCGTACGTGATTACCGCGCCGTGAATCCCGAATTCGGGACTCTCGAGGACCTCAAAAGATTCGTCGAGCGTGCCCATGCGCTCGGCATGCGCGTCATTCTCGACTGGGTCGCCAATCACAGTGCGTGGGATAACCCGCTCGTGACCGAGCACCCGGATTGGTACGAGCGGAATTGGAAGGGCGATTTCCACCCGACGTCTTGGTGGGATTGGTCCGATATCATCGAGTTCGACTATTCGAAGCGCGAGCTACGCGAATACATGGCGGACGCCATGGCGTTTTGGGTGAGGGACGTGGGTGTCGACGGCTTCCGCTGTGATGTGGCGGCCTATGTCCCCATCGACTTCTGGAATGACGTTCGTCGTGAGCTCGATGCGATCAAGCCTGTATTCATGCTCGCCGAGGCGGCCTCGCGCGACATGCACTACGAGGCCTTCGATGCCACCTACGCCTGGGGACTGCACTCCGGGCTCCATGACGTCATTCGAAAAGGTGCGTCGGTGGATGCTCTCGCCGGACATTACTCGGAGCAGGACAATCTCTTTCCGCGCGGCAGCATGCGCATGGTCTTCACGAGTAATCACGACAAGAACTCCTGGGAAGGGACCGAGTTCGAAATGTTCGGTGATGGCGTTCAAGCGGCGATCGTGCTCACCTTCGTGGGTGATGGCATCCCGCTGATCTACAACGGGCAAGAGGCGGGCAATACCAAGCGACTCGCATTTTTTGAGCGCGATCCCATTGCCTGGAAGGATCATGAGCACGATGCGCTCTTCCGGCGGCTCATCGCGCTCAAGACCGAGAATACGGCACTTCATAACGGTCCTTGGGGCGCTCGCATGATTCGAGTGTCCAATTCATCACCTCAGCGTGTCCTCTCCTTCGTGCGCGCAAACGATCGTCACAAGGTACTGGCGCTCTTCAATTTCTCGGCAGTGCCGCAACAGGTCGAGCTGTCGGAGACCCTCGCGCATGGCGAGTACACGGAGTTCTTCACAGGAAACGTCGCGAAGCTAACGGCGGAGACATCGATCGCACTCAGCCCTTGGGGTTATGCGATTTACACGCGAGATGAGTCTTCGGGACGACGCGAATGACCGTCAGCGAGATTTATCTTCTGGCACTGCTGATGATCTTCACGGTGCCGTATCTCATATGGCGGCTCGCTCGTACCGACCACTTTGCGCCGCTGGTCGTGGTTCAGATCGTCACCGGGATCTTGCTCGGCCCGGGCGTCGTGGGTGCGATCTTCCCGGACTATTACGAGTTCCTGTTCCAGCCGCCGGTGGTGCAGTCGCTTAATGCAGTTGCGCTATGGGCGGTGATGCTATTCGTATTTCTTGCGGGCCTTGAACTTGATCTGAAAAGCGCGTGGCGCGAGCGGCGCGAAAGTGCGATCGCTGCGGGTTTCGCGCTCGTCACGCCGTTATGTGCCGGCATCGTGGCGGGCGTGTGGTTCCTGAATCAGGATGGATGGATCGGGGCAAAAGCCGAGAGCTGGCAATTCGTTCTTGGCATCGGGATGGCTTGTGCCGTCACGGCCTTGCCCATCCTCGTACTGTTTTTAGAGCGCCTGCAATTGCTGAAACAACCACTGGGTCAGCGGATCCTCCGTTACGCCAGTCTCGACGATATCTTTATCTGGGGCGTGCTCGCGTTGATCTTGGTCGATTGGGAGCGTCTCGGACGGCAGGGGATTTTTCTTGCGACATTCTTTGTTCTGGCAATCGGCATACGACGTCTGATGGAACGGGTGGGTTTGGTCGACCGTTGGTATATCGCGCTGTTATGGCTGGCAGCGTGTGGGCTCGGCGCTGATTGGTGCGGTCTACACTTCATGGTCGGTGCGTTCCTGGCAGGCGCCGTCCTCAACCCCGAGTGGTTCGGAGATGCGGAGCTGGCCTCGGCGCGCAAGCTCGTTCTGCTGTTCTTGATGCCCGTATTTTTTCTGAGTACCGGGCTACGGACTGAGTGGGAGATGGGGGGGCTCGCCGTGATTCTGGGAGCTGCCGTTTTGCTGCTTGCAGCCGTGGCCGGAAAGTTGCTCGGATTACGAATCGCCGGACGGATTTTGGGATGGACGTCGCATGAGGCGAAAGTGGCAGGGTGGCTCCTGCAGACCAAGGCACTCATCGAAATCATTTTTGCGAGTGTCCTCCTCGATCGCGAGATCATCACATCGACGACGTTCACAGCCCTATTACTGATGGCGGTTGCGAGCACGATGCTCACGATTCCGAGAGTATCCTCGCTCATCGCCCGTGAATCGGCTGCCAAGTAGGATCTCGAACGGTCATGTCAGCAAGTGCTTCATTTGCGTCTGATTGCTTGCTCGTCGGCGATATCGGTGGCACGAACGCTCGGTTTGCACTGTATGACGCCTCTGCGGGCGGTGACGGCGCAGGAAAGCTTCTCTGCCGCGAGACGTTCGCAGCGAGTGACTTTGCACGATTCACCGATGCCGTCAGCGCGTTCATGCAACGCGCAGGCGTCGAGGCGAACCAGCTCAGAGGCGCGAGCTTTGCGGTGGCCTCTCCACTGGCAGGCCAAGAGATTCGCTTTACTAACTCGCCTTGGCGTTTTTCCCGCGAATCCTTGCAGTCCGAGATCGGTGTTTCACGTCTGACTCTCGTCAACGACTTCGAGGCGCTCGCTCACGGTGTGCCGCGTATGGCCGAAAGCGGACTTCGTCTGCTGCGCGGAGGTGAAGAGGTCGAGCGAAGTCCGAAACTCGTCCTCGGCCCCGGAACCGGATTAGGGGTCGCCGCGATTCTGCCTGTTCCTCTCGACAATCGACTGGTCTGGCGACCGGTTCCCGGCGAAGGAGGCCACGTCGCGTTTGCACCCATCGACGATTTCGAGGCGGATTTATTGAAGCATCTGAAAGTTCGTCATGACCGAGTATCGGTGGAGCGGATCGTCTGCGGCGATGGGCTCGCCTTGCTTTATCAGTTCGTCCTGACGAAGGCGGGGAAGACGCGCTCGGAGCCCATCACGCCCGCGATCGTCGCGAGCGAGGCGCTTTCAGGAGAGGCGATCGCCAAAGAGGCCGTCAACCGTTTCCTCGCCGTGCTGGGTAGCTTCGCGGGTGATTGCGCCCTGATCTATGCCGCGCGTGGTGGCGTGTATTTTGGTGGGGGCGTGCTACCCAAAATCTGGCCACTGGTGCCCGATAGCCCGCTCGTGGATCGGTTCAATAACAAGGGCCGGATGTCGTCATGGGTATCCATGATTCCTTTGAAACTGATCGTCGATGATGCGGCGGCGCTGCGAGGTGCGGTAATCGCCGCGGAGTACGGTTGAATCCGTCGACCTAATCGGCTCAAATCCCCTCATGAGCCGTAAATCTGTACTCGACCGATTTCTGGACGTCGTGGAGCGGGGCGGGAACGCCTTGCCGCATCCGGCGACGCTCTTCGCTTTGTTGGCACTGATCGTCATCGTCATGTCGTGGTTCGCCTCGCTGGCGGGACTTTCGGTGCAGCACCCCACGACGGGTGCAACTGTCACGGCGGTCAATCTCCTGAGCCTCGAGGGTCTCCATCGCATTCTCACGAGTCTCGTGACGAACTTTACGAGCTTCGCACCGCTCGGGACGGTACTCGTCGCGCTCATCGGAATTGGTGTTGCTGAGAATTCGGGACTCATCGGCGCAGCATTGAGAAAACTGGTGCTGGCGGCGCCACGATCATTGCTCACGCCGATTGTGGTCTTTGCCGGCGTGATGTCGAACATGGCGAGTGAGATCGGCTATGTACTGCTGATTCCGCTCGCAGGGCTGATTTTTAAGTCTGCAGGGCGACATCCCATCGTTGGTATGGCGGCGGCATTTGCCGGCGTCTCGGGTGGATACTCCGCCAACCTGCTGATCGGTACCATCGACCCGTTACTGTCGGGTCTCTCGCAAGAGGCGGCGCGTATCGTCGATCCGGACTACACCGTGAGCCCGGTCGCCAATTGGTACTTCATGATGGCATCGACCCCGGTCATTACCGTACTCGGTTGGTTCGTCGCGGAGCGATTCACGGCGCCCCGTTTTCCGGACGATCGACCGTTCGCCGCTTCGGGCGATTCCGATCTCGCTGCGGGGCTGACGGAAGAGGAGCGACGCGGACTGCGATACGCAGGTGTTGCGAGTCTAATTTTGACGCTCCTACTCATCTGGTCGATGCTGCCGCTCGGCGCAGTCCCCGGTGCGGGGTTCTTGCGTAACCCTGCAGATGGAGATCTGCTCAAGTCACCGCTGCTTTCTGGAGTTGTGGCCATCATTTTCTTGTACGGCGTGGTGAGTGGCATTGCGTACGGCGTCGGCGCCCGAACGATCAAGAACGATAACGACGTCATCAGTGGAATGAGCGCGAGCATGGCGACGCTCGGGGGCTACCTCGTGCTCGTTTTCTTTGCCGCGCAGTTCGTGGCGTTTTTCAACTGGACCCAGCTGGGTCTCATTTTCGCCGTGAATGGCGCCGAGGGATTGAAGGCCTTGGGGCTGCCGGCGATCCCGCTCTTCGGCATGTTCATTTTGTTGACGGCCACCATCAACCTTTTGATGGGGTCTGCCTCCGCAAAATGGGCATTGATGGCGCCCGTATTCGTGCCGATGTTCATGCTGCTCGGTTACTCCCCCGAGCTCACCCAGACGGCCTACCGAGTGGGCGACAGCGTGACGAACATCATTTCGCCGATGATGAGTTACTTCGCGCTCATCATCGCGTTCTTTCAGAAATACGAGCCTAAGACGGGCCTCGGCACGATCGTCGCCGTGATGCTGCCGTATTCGTTCACGTTCCTGATCGGCTGGTCGATCGTTTTCGCGGTATGGCTCGCGCTGGGCTTGCCCATCGGGCCCGACGCGCCGCTCGTTTATCCGGCGAGTACGAGCGAATAGACGAGCGATGTCGCGACCGCGATAAAGAGGGCGACAGCCCAGCGTACGGCGATGAACGAAAAGATCGGGCGCACCGGGAAGACGTGTGTCGTGTCGATCGCCGCCCATTTGTGGATCATCACATCCTTTCCCATGACTGCGCTGACACTGCGGATGAAATCGCGGCGACTACGATAACGGATCATTGCGACGACCTGCCAAGGCTCCGCGTTCGCCGGCTCGATGAACGAGCCGCTGCGACTCGAGATGAAAATCGGCACGTTACCGTAGCGCAACAGATGAGGAAAAAATGCGCGCGCGTAGCGCTTGTCGGCGTCGATGGCGTTATCGCCGTAGGGCGATCCTGGCGGATAAGCGGCTTTATCGCGATAGCGGATGAGGTTGACCATGACGAACTCGCGACCATCGTCACGCGCGAGTAGCCGCTTCAGAGATTCGAAAAGCTCCGGATCATCACGATCGACGTTGTGTTCGGCAACGCGGGCAAGGAAGTCGTCCACGTCGTGTTGGGTGAGCGGACGTCCTCGACCGCCATACCAAAACAAAAAAATCGCGTAAGCGGCGATGGGCGCGAGTAGAGCGAGGAAACTCATGATGCGATGAACCGATTGATATGGTCAGCGATTTCCAAGGCTTTGTCCTCTTGTAGAAAATGCCCTGCACCCCGGATTGCGGTATGCGCCTGACCCGCTGCTCCGGGAACCCGTGTCTGGAAAAGACGTTCGCCGCCGCGCGTGATGGGGTCCCGTGTACTGAAGAGCGTCAAGAAGGGTTTGTTCCAAGACTCGAGCACGCGCCAAGCGGCCTCGTTAGCCTCGCGTTCGGGGTTGTCGGCTTCGGCGGGGACAAAGCGGGGAAACATTCGTGCGGCCACCCGATGGCGGCGCGTCGGAAACGGCGCGTCGTAAGCGGCGATCTCCGCGGGGCTAAGCGGCTGCGCGCATCCCGTCGCGACGATACGACCGATGGGGAACCACGGACTCCATCGAGCGAAGGCGCGCCAGATCTTGAAGGCGGGCGGGACGCTTCGACCCACACCGGTGGGCAGGCCGCCATTGGCGAGTATGGCGCGTGCGAATCGGTCGGGATTGGCGGTGAGCATGCGTAGTCCGATCAAAGAACCCCAGTCCTGGCAAAAGAGGGTGATGCGCTGGAGATCGATCGCCTGAAGCCACGCATTCATCCAGAGGACATGGTTACGGTAGGAATAGTCGGAAGGATGAGAGGGTTTATCGGAGCGGCCGAAACCCACGAGATCGGGCGCAACCACCCGATGTCCTGCCGCGAGTAGCGGCGGGATCATCTTGCGATAGAGGAACGACCACGTCGGTTCGCCGTGCATCAAAAGAATCGGTGTCGCCTCGCGCGGCCCCTCATCGATGCAGGCGATGCGTAAACCTCCGATATCGTGGTACCGCGGCGTGTACGGAAAGTCGGGGACGTGATCGAAGCAGTGTTCCGGTGTACGCAGAACACGATCGGTATGGATGACCGGCAGAGTGTCAGTGGTCATGGTTTAGATGATCGAGTGGAAAAGAGACTGCGGGTGTCCGGTGATACCGGGCCTCTGAGGAGGAAGATCAGCGACGCTTCGATGAAACCGATCGAGTATGCGAGCGCCACCATCCGAATCAGGAGTGTCGTATCGATGAAGAACGACGCCAGCATCACCGCGAAAAGGAACACACCCGAGTATCGACTGATGTGCGTATGCAGCATGATGATGCGCCCGCAACGGATACGCGAGATCAACAGCACTCCCGCAAGCGTCGTGAGTGTCACGTAAACGTAGGGGAGGTTCGGGATGAGATAAGCCGGAAACAGCACGGCGAGTACGATCGCCGAGCAGGGGTAAAACACGAGATCGGCGATCGCATCCAGCTTCGAGCCGAAATCGCTCGTCTGATTCCAGCGTCGGGCGAGCGCACCGTCCAACGCATCCGAGGCACCGAGCAGGATGAACCAGACGACCAACCATGTTTGATTGGCCGCCTGACTCAAAGGCAGCAGCAGCGGGCTACCGAAGAGCCTGAAGAAGGACAGCGCGTTTGGTACGGAAAGCGCGCTCAAGTTGGTGAATTTCCGCGACTTACGGACGTCGATGCGCGCCCGACGGTGACCTCGACACCGTTCAAAGCCGCATTGCCGCACAGTTCGTCGATGAAGGTCTCATCGGTGAGATCGTTGGCGCTCACGCCCGCGTGTTGACGCGCGACGCTGAGGCGGATGCCCGGTCGATGATGGCCCCAGCCGTGAGGAATGCTGACGACACCACGCATCATCTCGTCGGTGGTTTCGACTTCGATCTCCACCTCACCCGAACGAGAGGCGACGGTAGCCCAATCACCCGTGGCGAGACCGCGCATGGACGCATCCTCCGGGTTAATGAACAACGTGCAACGTTTAGGACCTTTGACGAAGCGTTTGGAGTTGTGCAGCCACGAGTTGTTGGTTCGCGGATCACGTCGCCCGATAAGCTGCATGGATTCGGGTGAACGCGCCTTTTCTTGTACGAGGGTTTTAGCGAGACGTCTGAGATCAGAGACCAACGGCTTTGGCGCAAGTTCGATGCGTCGGTCACGAGTTTGCAGGCGCTCAGGCAAGCACGGCTCGAGGGCGCCGAGATCGATCCCGTGGGGATTCTCTGCAATTCTCGAGAGCGTCAGTCCGCGAGAAAAGGGATTCCAACCCGCGCCACGACCGCCGAGCCGGATGCCGAGTGCCACGCTGCGTTTTGGGGTGAGAAAGCGAGCGATCCAGCGATTGAGACCCTTGGCTTTTCTGGAAGGATCGATCGCCTCGACACGCCTCGAGAGTTTTTCGAAGATTTCGAAATCGTGTAGCGCCCCCGAAGGCTTTGTGTAAAGCGGCTTTGAATACTTCACCATGTTTCGGATCGCGAGTACGTTGAAGATGAGATCAAAATGATCGCGTTCGAGTGCGGAGGTGGGCGGCAGAATCAGATGGGCGTGCCGCGTGGTCTCATTGATGTAAAAGTCGACGGACACCATGAAGTCGAGACGCTCGAGCGCTCTCTCGAGCTGCCGTCCGTTAGGAGTCGAAATCACAGGATTTCCCGCGGCCGTGACGAGCGCCCGAATTTGGCCCTCGCCTGGGGTCAAAATTTCCTCTGCGAGGGCGGCGACCGGGAACTCGCTGCCGAATTCGGGTAGTCCGCGAACTCGGGTCCGCCGCTTGTCGAAGGAGCCACGCTGGCCGAAGCCTGCTGCAAGGCTCAGAATATCGAAGGCGGGTCGCGTGAACATCGCTCCACCGATTCGATCGAGATTTCCGGTGCAGATATTGATGAGCTGAATGAGCCATTGGCAGAGCGCGCCGAAAGGCTGAGTGGAGACGCCCATTCGGCCGTAGCACACCGCAGACGATGCCGCAGAAAAGTCGCGGGCCAGTTGAACCACGATACTCGGATCGATCCCGGTCGACGATGCCGTCATCTCCGGAGAGAATGGCATCGCGAGATCTCGAACGACGTCGAGCCCCGTCAAGGAGTGACCGAGAGTCCCGGTCGAGATTCGGTCCTCCTTGAACAACACATGCAAGATCGAGAGCAGAAAAAGTGCGTCCGTCCCTGGCCGGATGAAGAGATGCGTATCGGCGAGGTCTGCCGTCTCGGTACGCCGTGGATCTACCACCACGAGTCGACCCCCGCGCGCACGTAAATCTTTGAGACGACGCGCGACGTCCGGCGCAGTCATCAGACTGCCGTTGGAGACGACCGGGTTGCCGCCGAGCACTAGAAAGAACGAGGTGCGATCGAGATCGGGGACCGGAATCATCAATTGATGGCCGTATATGAAGTAGGCCACGAAGTGGTGGGGAAGTTGGTCTACGGACGTGGCGGAGTACCGATTCCGGCTGCGCAGCGTACGCAAGAATCGCGCACCGCCGAGAAGTCCCGAGTAGTTATGAACCTGCGGGTTGCCGATGTAGCTTGCCACGGCGTCCATGCCGTGCTCTCGTTGGATCGACACCAGGCGACGAGCAACTTCGTCAAAGGCTTCGTCCCACGAAATCGCCTCCCAGCCCGTCGCGGTTCGACGCATGGGATGGCGGATTCGGTCTGGATCCTCGTGGACATCTTTGATGCCGAGCGCTTTCGGACAGATATGTCCTCGACTGAACGGATCTTTCTCGTCGCCGCGTATCGAGAGTATGGTCTCGTCACGTACACGGATCTCGACGCCGCACATCGCCTCGCAGAGGTGGCAGGTGCGATGGTGGATACGTTCGTTGGTGCTCACGAGCGTGATCGACTCTTGAGGTACTCGGAGTCTTCGAATACGAATTCGTTCCAGTTTTCCGTATCAAAGATTTCTGGGACGAACCGGCGTGCGCCATCCTTTACCGCGGCCGGAAGCGCATCGAGGCTCTCGATTTTTCCGCCGAATCCACGCGCAACCGTGCCGCCCGGCCGATCGTCCATGGCCATCCATGGCGCCCAGCGATTTTTATTCTGCAGTTGTATATGAACGGGAGCCGAGAGCACCGTCGGATCAGAGATGTCAGCGAGTGTGGCCGACATCGTCATGAACGAGTTGATGTAGCTCGTACGTCGGGGATCGAGCATATCCGGACGACTCTCGATCGACTGGGTCGCCAAAAAAACCCGTTCCCCGATCATTTCGATCGGCAACAACTTGGGTGTATAGCCCATCGCGATGACGCCCGTCGGGGTGTAAACACGAGGAACCGGACCTAGTCGAAAATGGTGAATCGCTGAAGTCTTACCGGTGACGGGATTAACGAATTCTTCGAGCGGCTCGTAACTATCGAAACGAGTGTAGAAGCCCACTTCGTACTTGCGCATCTCGTGCTGGTCGTCACCCTTGGGCTGCCAGTAGTCGACGAGAATGTTGTTCATGGTGAAAAAAGGAACGA
>JBMTZJ010000012.1:0-23692 GCA_049455515.1 Steroidobacteraceae bacterium | reverse complement strand
ATCAAAGCCGAATACATCGAGGGCGTCGATCTGCTCTTTGTCCGCGAACTGACGGGTGGCATTTACTTTGGTCGAAAATCCAAATCGGCCGACCGAGCGATCGACGAGTGTGCCTACTCGGTCCGGGAGATCGAGCGGATCACGAGAGTAGCCGGTCAACTCGCCTCAAAGCGCCGGGGCAAAATCACCCAGATCGATAAATCGAATGTGCTCGAGACCTCGCGCTTGTGGCGGTCCGTTAGCGAGCGGGTGATTCAGCAGGAGTTTCCCGGCGTCGCGATCGAACACATGTTCGTGGATGCCGCCGCCATGCACCTCATCCGAAATCCACGTAACTTCGATGTCATCCTGACCGAGAATCTATTTGGCGACATTCTGACCGACGAGGCCGCCATGCTCGCCGGCTCGCTCGGTGTGCTGCCCTCAGCTGCCATCGGTGATCACCGTCGCGGGCTGTATGAGCCGATACACGGATCCGCCCCGGATATCGCGGGTCGCGGTATCGCAAACCCTTGCGGGACGATTTTGAGTGCAGCCTTGCTGCTGCGGCATTCCCTTCAGATGGAGCATGAGGCGGTAGCGATCGAGACAGCGGTATCTCGAGCGCTCGCGGCCGGCGCACGAACGGCGGATCTCATCGCTCAGGGTGAAACGCCCCTATCGACCCGTCAAATGGGCGATGCCGTGCTGGCGGCGCTTTAAGCAACGCTCAGCGAATTGCGCGGAGCCCCTGCTCGAGATCGTGACGTAGGTCGGCCTCCGCCTCGATTCCGATCGATAGACGCAAGAGCCCATCGACGAGGCCGGCGGCAAGACGCGAATCGGGCTCCATCGCGGCATGCGTCATCGTCGCCGGGTGGGCAATCAAGCTTTCAACCCCTCCTAGCGACTCCGCAAGCGAGAAGAGTTTCAAGGTACTGACAAAACGCTCGACGGCGGGTGTACCGCCATCCAGCTCCAAAGAAATCATGGCGCCGAACCCGCGCTGTTGACGTCGCGCTATCTCATGACCAGGGTGACTGGCGAGGCCCGGGTAATACACTCGACGAATACCGGGCTGATCGCAGAGCCAGCTTGCCAAGGCGTTGGCATTCGCTTCGTGCAAGGCCATCCGAGCGTGCAAGGTGCGTAGTCCGCGCAGTGTCAGAAAACTATCAAAGGCCGACCCCGTCACCCCGAGGGCATTCGCCCACCAGGCGAGCTGCTGTGCCCTCTCCGAGCTCGACGCGATGACGGCACCGCCGACCACGTCGCTATGACCATTGATGTACTTGGTCGTCGAGTGAACGACGATATCGGCGCCGAGTTGTAACGGATTTTGTAGCGCCGGGGACAAGAAGGTGTTGTCGACGGCAACCAATGCGCCCACAGCATGGGCCGCCTTCGTCACGGAGGCGATGTCCGTGATCCGAAGCAGCGGATTACTCGGCGTCTCGATCCAGCAGAGCGCATGGGGCTGACTCAACGCCTGATGCAATAGCTCAGGTTGTCCGAAGTTGACGAAATCGACGATGAAATCTCCCCGCCGATGCCACGCCGAAAACAATCGGAATGTGCCCCCGTAGCAGTCGTGGGGTGCAACGATGCGAGCACCTCGGGGCAGAATCTGTCCGACCAACGCGATGGCGCTCATCCCCGAGCCCGTGACCACGGTACCCTCACCACCTTCCGATTCGTTGAGCGCCTGAATCAGCAAGTCACGCGTGGGATTTCCCGAGCGCGAGTAGTCGTACGGACCTTTTTCGCCGAATCGCGGAAACGCATACGTCGAGCTGAGATGGATGGGCGGAACCACTGCGCCCGTCGCGGCGTCACTTTCAAGGCCGGCACGAACGGTTTCGGTTCTCGGGTCTCGCTTGCGGCTCATGACTCACCCAACACAGAAGAGAAAATGGATTTCAATGAATTCTGCTCTTTCAAAAAGGCATCATGTCCAAAAACAGATGACATCTCGTGAAGATGTGCGTTGGGCAGCCGATCACACATTTTTCGGATGTCCATCACCGGAACCAACTGATCTTCTTTTACGGCGATCGCCGTCACCGGAGTACGCACACGCGTCACATCAACCGAGTGAAGGTCGATCGACTCCGAAAGCGTCAGAAAGGAGTCCGATCGATATCGACGCGCATAATCGGCGCCACGCGCCATTAAATAGTCTTCCACCGGAAAAACGAATCGGTCCTCTCGTAACTGCGGGAGACCCGCGAATCGTTCGGAGAATTCCTCCGCGCTGCGATAGGTCGCCATCGCCAACGCGCGGGCGAGCGCGAGGCCCTTCTCCGATTCGCCCGTTTCGAGTCCGAATCGAACCAGACGACGCTGAACACTCCGCCAGGCCGTCGACATGGGACTCGCGCGATCCGCGGCGCTGATGACGACCAATTGCGCGACACGGGCTGGATAGCGCTCGGCGAAGGCCAACGCCACCATACCGCCGTACGAAGCACCGACGATCGCGTGAAGTCGATCGATCCCAAGATGATTGATCAGTCGAAGAAGAACCTCGGCCTGGTCATACGTGGATATGGCCGGAAAAGGTTCTTTCGCGTTTGGTCCGCTGGTCTCGCCACTACCGCCCAAATAATCGAACGATAAAATCCGAAATCGATCGGAATCGAGGGCACGCCCCGGACCGACGATCTCCGACCACCACCCCGAGCCCGACTGTTCTTCCGCAGTTTCAAACACCCGACGGTGAGCGGATATTCCACCGAGCGCGAGCACCACGGGCTTAATTGCAGCCCCTGTCATACGCCAGCCTATCGCCGGCGACTCGATGGTTCCGCCGTGATGGAGCTTCAATGGCTCGCCCGACGGGAGGACGCCCTCGATCGGCAACGGGTACCCGGCGCCTGCACCACCCGAGGAGATATGAACCTTTTGATGAGTAAACGACGTCATGTAAGCCTCAAGATCGCTCATCTGACGCTTCCCTAAAGGCGTAGCGCGGAGTTGGCACCTTTGCCAGAGCTGGCACGCTCCGTCGGTTGCCCCGGCGTCTTCGGGCCTTTCCCTCAGCCGGTCTCGATGAACTGCCGAATCGTACCGAGCGCCACGGGCCAAAGTCAACGCCCAGGTTGCCTTATTCGTTATAATGTTTTAACGTATTAAAACATTACTACGTTAAAACGCTGTAACGAATACTATGAAGACCCAAAAGCGACAATCCCCCCGTCAGGAAGCCAAGACGGAGCGCAACCTTTACCAGGCCGTCCTGACCCTCAAATCGGTGGACGAATGCCGGGCCTTTTTCAGAGATCTATGTACCCCAGCCGAACTTCAAGCCATGTCGGACCGCTGGGCTGTCGTCGAGTGCCTCGAGCGCGGTCTTCCCTACCGCGAGATTCACAAACTGACGGGTGTGAGCGTCACGACGATCACCCGTGTCGCACGCTACCTTGGATCGGGCAACGGCGGGTACGACATCGCCTCGCGTCGTATGGCGAGCAATAAGACCGCGAACCTCGTAGGACGCTGAGCAGCACATCATGGACAAACCTTCCCGCCTCAAACTTGCCGTTCAAAAATCCGGGCGACTCACGGATCTCTCCACCGACTTGCTCGTCCGCTGCGGACTAAAGTTCTCCCGCGCCAAAGACCAACTTCTCGGCTACGGCGAGAACATGCCCCTCGACTTGCTCTTCGTTCGCGATGACGACATCCCCGATCTCGTCGAGGAAGACGTGTGCGACCTCGGGCTCGTCGGCCTCAATGTCATCGAAGAAAAACGTCTTGAACTCGCGGCTCGCGGTCAAACGGCACGGTTCGAAATCCTACGTGCGCTCGACTTCGGACGCTGTCGGCTCTCCATCGCCGTCCCGGAGGAGTTCCAGTGGGCTGGGCCCTCCTCGCTCGCGGGTCGACGCATCGCCACCACCTATCCCTTCGCACTCGCGAAGTGGCTCGCCGATCGTGATATCCGCGCCGAAATCGTGACGCTTTCGGGCGCCGTGGAGATCGCCCCGAGACTGGGTCGGGCCGATGCCATTTGCGATCTGGTCTCTACAGGGTCGACGCTCGAAGCCAACCGGCTTCGCGAGGCCGAAGTCGTTCTCGAGAGTCACGCGGTGCTCGTTCGCACTCCCGTCACGCTAACCAAAGAAAAATCCGACTGGGTCGAAAGACTGCTGATGCGTATCGACGGTGTGCAGCAGGTTCGCGAAAGCAAGTACATCATGTTGCACGCGCCGCGGTCGGCTTTACCGGCCATTCGCGCGTTGCTGCCCGGGAGCGAATCACCGACGATCATGCCCCTCGAGGGTAGTGCGGATAAGGTCGCCGTCCACGCCGTTTGTCGAGAGAACGTCTTCTGGGAAACCCTCGAGGCGCTCAAAGCCGCGGGAGCCAGTTCTTTGCTGGTGCTGCCTGTCGAAAAGATGCTCACATGAGCCTGCCGATACTCGAATTCGCGGCCCTCGATCAGGCTGGCCGTCGCGCCGCTTTGGCAAGACCCTCGACTGAAGATCGGGATGGCATTATCGCGCGCGTTCGAGAAACGATCGCTCGCGTCCGGACCGAGGGGGACTCCGCGCTGCTCGACTACGCCGCCCGCTTCGACGGTGGTGCGCCGGTCAATCTGCGAGTACCGAAGTCCGAAATCGATGATGCGATCGCCCGTGTCGGTGATGACGCCATCGCAGCCTTACGGCGCGCAATCGACAATGTTCGTCGTTTTCACAAGGCGCAAATCGCGCCCCCGCTTTCGATCGAAACCTCACCGGGCGTCCGTTGTGAACGGATTTTTCGTCCGATCGACTCCGTTGGGTTGTATGTCCCCGGAGGAAGCGCGCCGCTCCCTTCGGCATTAATCATGTCCGCCGTGCCGGCTGAACTCGCGGGATGCGAGCGACGCATCGTCTGCTCACCGGGCACGAAGGCCGGTCGTATCGACCCCGTGATTCTCGCCACGGCCCGACTCTGCGGTATCGACGATATCTTTGCGATCGGCGGCGCTCAGGCGATCGCCGCCATGGCGTACGGCACCGCTACGATTCCAAAGGTCGACAAAATCTTTGGTCCGGGCTCTGCTTGGGTCACAGCCGCAAAACAATGTGTCGCAGCCGATCCAGAAGGCGCCGCACTCGATTTGCCCGCCGGCCCGTCCGAGGTGCTCGTCATCGCCGACGAGACGGCCGATCCCTCATTCGTCGCCGCAGATCTACTCGCGCAGGCAGAACACGATCCACTGTCCCAAGCGATCCTGCTCACCACCTCTCGCGCGCTCGCCGAACAGGTGAGAGTCCGCGCACTCGATTACCGTCGCACGCTGTCACGCGCCGATATTCTCGAGCAGTCGTTGAGCCGGAGCCGAATCATCGTCGTTGGCTCCCTCGATGAGGCGATCACGCTATCGAATGCCTACGCGCCCGAGCACCTTATCCTTCAGGTCGAAAATCCCCGACGATGGATGGAGCTGATCCGCGCCGCCGGATCCGTGTTTTTGGGTGCGTGGAGCCCTGAGCCGATGGGCGATTATTGCTCTGGTACCAATCACGTTTTACCGACTTACGGCTACGCCCGGGCGTACAGCGGCTTGTCCGTCGCCGACTTTCAGCGGCGGATCACCGTACAGGAGCTCACGCAGGACGGCCTGCGCGATCTCGGTCCGACAGCCAGCACCTTGGCGCGGCTCGAAGGTCTCGACGCCCACGCCCTCGCGGTCGATCTCCGACTCGCTGCCCTCTCGACGTCGGGCGTCGCCGATCAATCGATGTCGGCTGACGTGGATATCGTTCGCAAACTTGCGCGACCGTCGATTCTGGCGCTGCGCGCTTATGAACACGCGCATTGGGATGCGCGATTCGAGCGCTTACACGCCAATGAGTCTCCTTGGCCACCGCCGACCGACACCGAGGCCGAGCGGCTTGTACTCAATCGATACCCGGAGCCTCAGCCGCCGGCGCTCGTCAAAGCGCTCGCAGAGAAATACAGCGTCGCACCCAATCAGTTGCTCGTGACTCGGGGTAGTGACGAAGGCATTGATCTCCTCACCCGAGCGTTTTGTGAATCGGATCGGGACGCCGTGATCGTATGCCCACCCACCTTCGGCATGTATGGCGTTGCGGCATCGACGCAGGGCGCAACGGTGCTCAACGCCCCGCTGACGGCGGATTTTCAACTCGACGTCCCGAAGTTGCGGGGCCTCATCGATGGCGGAGCAAAAATACTCTGGATCTGCTCCCCGAATAATCCAACCGGCAATCTTTTACGCTCCGCCGATATCGAGTCTTTGCTGGAATACAGCAAAGCACGTTGCCTCGTCGTTATCGATGAAGCCTATGCAGAGTTCGCGGAGGTCCCCTCGTGGATTTCGCGTCTCGATACCTTCCCACATTTGGTCGTACTGAGGACACTCTCGAAAGCCTATGGATTAGCGGGTGCGCGCATCGGCAGCGTGATCGCACAGCCACCGATCATCGAACTACTGAGAAAGATCGTGCCGCCGTATGCCATCGCGAGCGCCAGTATCGATGAGGCGCTAAAGGTGTTGCAGCCTTCGTCCTCTGCCGTCATCGCCTCGCGTATCCAAACTACCCTCCAAGAACGCGAACGAATGGCATGCGCACTTCGCACCTCGCCGTTCATCAAAAAGGTTTTTCCGAGCGACTCGAATTTTCTGCTCGTTCAACCGTTCGAGAGCTCAGTGATCTTGCAACGTCTACGATCGATCGGAATTTTGGTGCGTGATTTCTCAGGTCGTGGGTCGATGCCTGAGGCGGTTCGCATCACCGTCGGCACACCCGATCAAAACGACCGGATCATCGACGCGTTATCCGACAATAAAACAGGGAGAGCGAGCTCATGAACGTGCTGTTCATTGATCGCGATGGAACACTTATCGAGGAGCCGGCGGACGAGCAAGTCGACGCCCTCTCCAAAGTTCGATTTGCTCCCGGCGTATTTGCGGCACTAAACCGTCTGCAGGCAGCCGGCTTCCGGCTGGTGATGGTCACCAATCAAGATGGCCTCGGGACGCAAAGCTTTCCCACAGCGGATTTTGAGGGCCCTCAAGGTTTCGTCCTCGATGCCTTCGCGTCGCAGGGTATTACCTTCGATGAGGTGTTCATTTGCCCGCATCGTCGCGAGGATGGCTGTGCTTGTCGAAAACCGAAGACCGCCCTCGTCGATACCTGGGTGAAATCGAATAACGTTAACTTGATTGCGAGCGCCATGATCGGTGATCGCGACACCGACTTGTCGTTTGCGCAGAACCTGGGTGCACGACCGGTGCGTTTTTCGTTGAACGGGCCGTACGAGTCGACGTGGCCCGGAATTGCCCAAGCCTTGCTCGCCAGAGAGGCCACCGTAAACCGCGTAACGCGCGAAACTCGTATCCGCGTCTCTGTCAATCTCGACCGCGAAGGGGCGACCCAGATCTCGACCGGGATCGGTTTCTTTGACCATATGCTTGAGCAGATCGCCAAGCATGGGGGATTTAGCCTCGCTCTCACCTGTGAGGGCGATCTGCACATCGACGAACATCACACCATAGAAGATTGTGCACTCGCGCTCGGTGAGGCCTTACGCCAGGCGCTGGGCGATAAACGCGGTATCCAGCGATATGGGTTTCTGCTCCCGATGGACGAGGCGCGAGCCCAGGTCGCCATCGATCTGTCGGGGCGCGCCTACAGCGTCTTCGAGGGTACGTTTGGGCGAGACCAGGTCGGTGGGCTCCCGACGGAACTCGTCCCGCACTTCTTTCGTTCTCTGGCGGATGCCATCGGCGCGGCCATTCACGTCTCCGTGACGGGCGAAAACACCCATCATCAAATCGAAGCGTGTTTCAAGGGTGTCGGTCGAGCGTTGCGCATGGCGTTCCGCCGCGAGGGCGTGGATCTGCCGACCACCAAGGGCCTTTTGTGAGCTCGACGCGGCAAGTCGTCATCATCGACTCGGGCGGTGCGAACCTCGCGTCGATCGGCTACGCCTTCTCACGGCTTGACGTCGACGCGATCGTCACGGCCGATGCAGATCGTATTGGTTCGGCTGATCGCGTGGTTCTTCCGGGCGTCGGGAATGCATCCGCGATCATGAACCGACTCACTGACCACGATCTCGTTCCGGTCATACGGTCGCTACAATGTCCCGTGCTCGGCGTTTGTCTTGGCATGCAGCTGTTGTTCGAGTGGTCAGCCGAGGGCCGTACAACGAGTCTAGGCTTGATTCCGGGACGGATCGAAGCGCTCACCGCCCGTGCCGACTTTCCGGTGCCCCACATGGGCTGGAACACGACGGCACCTCGGCGAGACGATCCCTTGCTCGAAGGCCTAAGTCATGACGATTGGTTTTACTTCGTCCACAGTTTCGCCGCGCCATTGAGTGCCGACCACACGCTGGCCTCTACCCAGTACGGATCCGAATTTACATCGATCGTTCGGCATACCAACTTTTGGGGAGTCCAATTTCATCCAGAACGCTCCGGAAAATCGGGTGCCCGACTACTCTCCAATTTTTTGAAACTTAAATCATGAGATTGATACCTTCCATCGATTTGCGCGGCGGCCGGTGCGTTCGCTTGCTGCATGGCGATTTTCAAAAGGAGACCGTGTACGACGTCGAACCGGCCGCGCTCGCAGCGCGGTACCGAATGCTCGGAGCGAGATGGCTCCATATCGTCGACCTCGATGGCGCTCGCGACGGCACCGTCGCGAACCGCGAAGCCATCGGCGAGATCACGAAGATCCCGAAGCTGTCTGTGCAGGTCGGTGGCGGCGTCAGAAATGTCGCGGTCGTCGATGAATTACTGTCGGCGGGCGTGGCTCGCGTGGTCGTCGGCAGCGCCGCCATCGAGAAAGCGGTCGAGGTCGGCGCCTGGATAAAATTCTTCGGAAAAGCCCGCGTCTGTCTCGCGTTCGATATTCGACTCGACTCTGGCGATCCGCTCGTACAAACGCGGGGATGGGTTCAAGGAACCGACATGACGCTCTGGCAGGCGGTCGATACGTTCCGGCCGTCGGGTCTTCAGCACGTCTTGTGTACCGACATCGAGCGCGATGGCGCGCTATCGGGACCGAACATCGATTTGTACCAGCAGTGCGTCGCCCGATACCCGAGAATCAAGTGGCAAGCCTCCGGGGGCGTCAAAGATGTCTCGGATCTCGAACGTCTCAGTACCCTCGGCGTTGCCGCAGCCATCAGCGGACGCGCTCTTCTCGAGGGACGCCTCGGCGATCTCGACTTACGAAAATGGATGAGACGCTGACGTGCTCGCGCGACGAATCATTCCCTGTCTCGACGTGCGCGATGGCCAGGTCGTCAAAGGCGTGCGGTTTCGCGATCATCGCGTCGTCGGCGATATCCTCGAACTCGCCATTCGCTATCGTGATGAAGGGGCAGACGAGCTCGTGTTCTACGACATCACCGCGAGCCCGGATGGCCGAACGGTAGATCGCCGCTGGATCTCGAAAATCGCGCGCGAGCTCGATATCCCGTTTTGTGTCGCCGGGGGCATTCGTAGCGTTCGCGATGCAGAGGCCATCCTCGGCGCCGGCGCCGAAAAAATCTCGATCAACTCCCCGGCGCTCGAGAATCCGAGCCTAATTGACCAACTGGCTGCAAGATTCGGCAGTCAGTGCATCGTCGTTGGCATCGATAGTGACACGACCCCGGACGGCTATCGTGTTCGTCAGTACACGGGCGATCCTTCCCGATCACGTGATTCGGGGCGGCTGACGCGTGAGTGGCTCGAGGAGGCTCAGGACCGCGGCGCGGGCGAGATCGTTCTCAACTGCATGGCGAGCGATGGCGTGAAAAACGGATACGATCTCGCACAGCTGACATCGCTCAGAGCGTCCTGTCGAGCCCCCTTGGTCGCCTCAGGCGGTGCGGGTGCGATCGAGCACTTTGTTCAGGTGTTTCGCGGTGCGCGTGTCGATGCAGCGCTCGCCGCGAGTGTGTTTCACAGTGGCGCCCTTCGAATCCCCGATCTCAAAGCACAACTACGTTTAGCAGGAATTGAGGTAAGACCATGATCGTCACACACCAGGACATCTCGACGCTCGAATTCGACGCTCAGGGCTTGATTCCGGCTGTGGCTCAGGATGTCGACTCCGGCGATGTGTTGATGGTCGCTTGGGTCAACGCCGAGGCAATCAAAGAAACCTTAGCGCGTCGACGCGCGGTGTTCTGGAGCCGAAGTCGAAACCGACTCTGGGAAAAAGGCGAATCCTCCGGAAATACCTTGAGCTTAATCGAGGTTCACACCGACTGTGATCGCGATACGTTACTGATGCTGGTTCGCCCCCATGCCGCAGCCTGCCACACCGGGACCCGAACCTGCTTTGGGGATGCCTCTCTGATCCGCGGCGGAGATTTCTCGTTCCTATCGACCCTGGAGCGCGTGATCGAGGAGCGCATCACCACCCACAACCCAGAAAGTTACACCGCTCGCCTGATCGCCGCCGGTCCAAAACGACTTGCGCAAAAAGTGGGCGAGGAAGGCCTCGAGACCGCGCTCGCCCTGACTGCCGAAGGCGATCAAGAGGCCAAAAACGAAGCTGCTGACCTCTTGTTCCATCTTGCCGTCGCCCTTAAGGCTCGCGGGCTCTCGCTATCGGACGTCGTCGAGGAACTCAAACGACGACATCGTCCAAGCTAGACCTCGAGGACGAGCTCCTCCGCCGGATCTCTCAAGTTGTAGTGCGAGGACATCGAGGCGCCGTAGGCACCGGCCGTCGCCACGAGCACGACATCGCCCTCCCGGGTGGCGCGCGGAAACGGTCGGGCATGACCGAGCACATCGCCCGTCTCGCAGATGGGACCCACGACATCGCACAACATCGTCTCCTCATCATCCAAACGACTCAAGTTGACGATATCGTGATGAGCGCCATAGAGCGCGGGCCTGATCAAGGAATTCATACCCGTGGCGACGCCGACGAAGCTCGCATCACCCTTCCCTTTGATCTGGGTGACCTTGGCAAGCAGCACGCCGGCTTCTGCGACGACGTATCGACCCGGCTCGATCCATAAGGCGACATCCTTCAACGAGCCCTTGATATCCGACAGAACGCGCTCGAGTTCGGAGAAATCAAATTCCAGCCCACCTTTTCGGTCAGGAACGCCGATCCCGCCGCCGAGATCGAGCACTCGAACATCGGTGAATCTCTGGAGCAATCCGGCGAGATAGGCACCTGTCTCGCGCCAATTCGCGACATCGAAGACGCCGCTTCCGGTATGGGCATGTAGTCCGACGATTCGCGCGCCCGCTTTGCGGGCTGCCTCGAGCAGAGCGTCGATCTCACCTCGCGCAATGCCGAATTTCGAGCGGGTTCCGCCCGTTCGAACGTGCGCATGATGCCCCCTTCCCGAACCTGGATCGAGACGCACAAAGATATCGCGTCCGGCAAATACCTTAGGCCAGTGCTCGAGCGGAAAAAGATTATCCAATGTGACGTGAACACCCTGGGCAAGACCCCACTCATACTCTGCGCGGCAGGCGAAATTTGGGGTGAATAACACGTCTTGCGGAGCAATCCCGGGTAAAGACGAGAACGCTCGTTCCACCTCGCCTCGCGACACACACTCGATCGCGAGCCCGCTTTCTCGAACTGCCGCCAAGATCGCCGGGTGAGGATTCGCTTTCATCGCGTACGAAACGCGATCCAGTGCACGCAAGCTTTTCAGGCGACGACAACGCTCACGAACCGTCCGCAGATCGTAGACGTATGCCGCCTCACGTTCGTCCATCAGCCTAAGCAGACGCTGTCGATCACGCTCCCACCACGATGCGACGCTACGGTCCTCGCGTTGAGTCGGTTCGAAAAGCTGCCTCCACGTAGAGCCGAGCACCGCGTCGTCGCGAACCGGGTCGACCAATAAATGATGCAAATCGTCAACCAACCGATCCCCCTGCGATTCGTCGACGACGAATGTCAGATTAAGGTCATTGGCGGCCTGGCTGACCAAATAAATTCGCTGCTCCGCAAAAAGCTCGAGAGCGGGTCCTAATTGATGGAGGATGCTCCTAATGTTGCGCCCCAAGAGACTGACGGAGGCGCAGGGTCCGATGATCTCAGCGCGTCCGAGATTAGAGAGGTCGGCCTGCAGTCGTGCGAGCACGCCTTGATCGATCGCATTCGCCTGGGGGTCGAGCGATACCGTGACGTTAGTCTCGGAGGTTGATACGAGATCGACGGACAATCCGTGATTCTTGAAAATCTGGAACGCGTCGGCGAGAAATCCCACCTCGTGCCACATCCCGGGACTTTCGAGCGAGATGAGTGTGACGCCTTTTTTGACGCACACGGCCTTCACCTGTGCCGCATCACTTGGCGGCGTCGCACTAATTCGCGTACCCCGCATCTCGGGCGCCTGAGTTGCGAAGACAAAAATCGGAATGCCGTACTCTCGCGCGGGCAATAGGCACCGCGGATGCAATACCTTCGCTCCGGCCGTCGCCACCTCTTGCGCCTCGTCGTATGCAAGCTCGAGAAGTTGTCGAGCGCTCGGCGTCGATCGCGGATTTGCGCTGAACATGCCGGGAACATCGGTCCAAATTTCGAGCTGTTTGGCCGCCAAGATCGCCGCGAAATAAGCGCCGGAGGTGTCCGAGCCCCCTCGACCCAACAAGACGGTCTCGCCTGCCGCGTTACTTGCGATGAAGCCCTGCGTGATGACGAGACGACCAAGGGCTGACAGACGTTCACGAACCGCCGGATTTGGGGAGAAGTCGCAGGTCGCAGAAAGAAATTCCGCCCGTTCCGTAGCTGCCTCGCGCGACTCCGCTTTGAGGTATTGCCGCGCATCCACCCAAGTCGCGGCGAGGCCGCTTAACGTCAGAAATTGCGCCCCGATCGCCGTGGACAACAACTCGCCCGTCGCCATCACTCGCGCGCGCGTACGATCGTCCACTCGACCGTCCCGTTGGACGTTGGCGAGTAAGGACGAGAGCTCGGAAAAGAATGGATCAACGAGTGACGCAGCATCGAAACCGAGCGACGAAGCGAGATCGAGATGATGAGTCCGCAACTCTTCGACCCGGCTTGAATAATCGCCCGCAGCCGCAGCGACGATCAATTTTTCCAACCGATCGGTGACGCCACTCAGTGCCGAGTGAACTATAAGAACTCGAGCCCCGGTGGCGAGTCGATCACCGACGATTCCCTGAATATTTCGCCAGTTCGCGAGCGACGAAACGCTGGTGCCACCGAACTTGAGGACGATCCAATCGCTATCGGAGGAGGTCATGCGATGCCTCCGATATCAAAGTTCGTCGTCGTAAAATTCTCTGAGGTCTTTCGCGAGTTTTTTATCCGCAAGCACTTCTTCGAGCTTGCTCCAAGCGGCCTTTCCCCGCTTGCCGGGCGTCGGGCGCGCGCGCCGGTCGACCCGATCGAGAAATCGATCGTAGTCCTGATCTTCTTCGTTGCTGGCCGCCTCGCCGAGCATCTCCTCGTCGAGATCGAAGCCTTCAGAATCTCGTTCGGACATCTTAAACCTTTAAAAATCAATGGGTTACGTTGAACCCCGGGTGAAGGACCGGGGAACTATAGCGAAAACGCGGCAGGGCGCAAGTTCAACTGCGCCGGACGCCGTCTCGGACCGAGACGGGAGCACCTCGAGAAAGCCCCAGCACATCGACCGCCCTACCCTCTGCCACGGCGATCTCGACGACCCCGAAAGAGTTGAAGAGAGCGATCGGATCTCCTGGTCGGACGTCGCCATAAGTCCGTCGCAGGGGCAGCGAGAGCTTGCCGGCATGAACCACGGGATCGATCAGTTTTTCGCAGGCTCGACGGTCGATATTCGTGATCAGGTTACCGAAATGATCGATGGTGATGACGACACCCGACACGCGGTGTTCGCCGACCGTGACGTCATCCACCCAACCCGGAATCAGCGCATCCACGTCGCGACCGATTGCCTCGGGCTTGATTCGGTTATCTGCGAGCGCCGCAGCGATCGGCGCAAAGATATCGCGGCCATGAAAGGTGGCGCTCGGTCGATCGATGCCGAGACCCTCGAGTTTCGTCATGTCGAGATGCCATAACTTCGCGCCTCGTTGATCGCGAACGACCTCGTCGAGCAAGCCGTTGTCGGGTGCAAGAAAGATGTGCCCCTCAAATAAGACCATCGCGATATCTCGGGCCGTACCGACCCCGGGATCGACCACAGCAACGTGGACGGTACCCGTTGGAAAGTAACGGAAGGAACGCCGCAGCCAGAACCCCGCTTCTGCAGGCCAGTGCGCGACGATATCGTGCGTTAGGTCGACAATCCGAACCGTCGGCGCGACACCGAGAATTCGCCCTTTCATCACACCGACAAACGGATCTCGCAAGCCGAAATCCGACGTCAAGGTAATGAGCCCACTCGGTTTAAACATATTGATCGCCTTTCGAAATCAGCGCGCGGCGACCGCGGTCGGTGCGTCGCTCTGCACATCGGACTCTGGGGCGAGCTCGAGACCGATCATGACGGGAATTCCGCTAGCTTCGCGCAATGCCTGAATGGCGATGTCCCAATTGATCGCCACCTCTGACTCCCCAAGCAGCCCATCGAGTCTCTTCTCGAAGTCCTCGAGTTTGACGGCGACCGACTGCCCCTGCGCATCCACCGGGGGATGAACTTCAATCCAAACCTCGCCATCGACACGCGTCATTTTCAAAGGTTCATTGATGAGGCTGACCCGCGTACCCAACTTTACGGCCTCGAAGAGAATCTCGACGTCCTCGGGATACATGCGAAGGCAACCGTGCGTCACCGCCATGCCCACGGCATCTGGGTTATTCGTGCCGTGAATTAGGTAGGCCCCTCCAGGAATATTGAGGCGGAGGGCGTGGCGCCCGAGTGGATTAGTCGGCCCCGGAGGTACCACCAGTGGCAACGGATCCCCCCTCGTTTCGTGCTCCTTACGAACCGATTCAGGCGGATACCAGGGAGGGTCTTTTTGTTTCGAGACCACTTTTGTCACGCCGATAGGCGTCTGCCAGTCCATCTTTCCCACGCTGACTGGAAAAGTCATGACCTTCGCGGGCTCACCCTTCTTGGGCTTCGGAAAGAAGTACATCCGATGCTCGGGAAGATTGACGACGATTCCTTCCCGATCTGACGGCGGAAGCAATCGTTGACCGGGAATGACGATTTGCGTCCCCTCCCCCGGCAGCCACGGGTCGACACCTTTATTAACCCGGACCAGTTCCTCGTAACCCAAGCTATATCGGCGCGCGATTTCGATGAGCGTGTCTTCGTATCGGGTTCTGATGCGTTCCACTTTTCCGAAGAGCTCGCCCCCGTCGTTGCGGAGCTCATACTCCACCGCGCCAGCGGGCGAAGATAGCGCTCCGAGGGCCATCCATATCAACGCGCAGAAAACCGACCTCACGCAAGCGCCCCTCCGAAAGAGGCGGCCTCCTGCGCAGCGGCGCTCAACACTTCGTCGGGATCGACTTTAGCGAGGCCGAGTCGCATCGCCGGTGCTACCAAAGGTAGCCGCGCACCGATATTCGCGGAGTCGTCTTTCGAATCCACGAAAATACCGGCCACATAAAGAAGATCGGCAACCGGATCGTCGGAATTGGGATCTTTGGCATTCTCGTAGGTGGTCGCGGCGCGGATGACCGATTCGGGGAACTCCCAGTTCTTAAGCATGGCGCGTGTGAGCTTCACGTGCTAAGTCTGCAACAGATGCTCCGCGGCTGCAAAGTCATTGAGAACCTCTTCGTGCGCGGCCATCTCGGCGAGCAAGTAAATCTTGCCGACACCTGAGAGCATGCCACCCAAAATCAGCGCATCACGATCGATCCGACGACCTTCGAGCCGGAGCGATAGCGCACGAGCCAACGTGGCCAATGCGACGCTGCGCGCCCAAATCTCTCCCATCCGACCCTGGACAGGCTTATAGAGTTTGATGTCGCGAAGGCTCGCGAACGCATAGGCCAGAACCACCGTTCTAAGGGCTGCGAGGCCGATCCGGGCAATTGCGCCACTCAGCGAGTGAGTCGGCCCGGTGGAAGATTGGAACGCGGCGGAGTTCGCCATCGACACCACCCGCGCCGAGAGGACCGGATCGGCACGAACGAGCCGTTCTAATGTTTGCGAGGACACGAAATCATCTTTGAGAGCGACGAGGACGCGCATACACGGGTCAGGAAACCCGGCGATTTCTATCGCTCCGGAGGCAATATCTCCTTGCAGCTTCGAAAGAAACTGCCTCGAATCCAGACCCATTCCGATCTCCTGAGAGAACTGCTTAACGGCATTCGCTCAAGGCGTCGGCGGTGGAGCCTTGGGAGTCGCAAGCAAGGGATCACCCGGCTGCGAGTATAAACTTTGACCGACACGCTCAGGCTGGAGAATAGCAAGAAGTACGCGTCGATTGGCAGTTCGACCCTCCGCCGTCTCGTTAGATTGGGTCGGACGATACTCACCCAAACCCAAAGCCGTCATCTGCGTTGGCGAGACTCCGCCCGCCGCTGCCGCGATCTGAACGACCACAACGGCGCCCTCGTCGCGTCCCGCATGCGTCGCATCCAGGGCATGCTCGAAGTGCTGACCGGCAAACGCAGCGAAAAAACCACTTATGGACGCCAAGCCCACCAGGGGTTCGGCACGCGCGGACGCGTACTCGCTACGGAAGCCTGACGCCAGTCAAAGAAAAAGGGCCGCCGTAGCGACCCTCTTTCCTCTCCCTGAGCTGCGCCCCGTGGCGCACACCGATCTCAGCGCCTGCGGCGCTTTTTCTTGTGCTTATGCTCGACATGGCCATCGCCGTGATGGTGAGGCATGTCGCCATGCGCATGACCGTGGTCGTATTCGAAGTCGACCGGATGGTTATGCCCATGCGTGTTGATCCATTTATACAGGTCGGGCTTCCACTGCATGATGCGATTGGCCGCCCGATCGCGGTTTTCTTCGATGTTGGTCCACGGATTGAAGTGGAAATGGTTGTAGAGCTGGGTGTCCGTACGGCCAATCGCCAGGATCCCGAGCTTGGAGGCGAAGGCACCGTGGTTGATGTACGGCGGACGCCAGAAATAACCGCCGGTGGGTAAGTCGCCGAACTGCATCATCCAGGACGTTCCCCAGATGTGATACGCCTCTTCACAACAATCGTGATAGGAAATGTTGTCCTGCCAGAAATTCGGCGTCATGCAGTACAGGAACGTGAAGCCCTGCGTGCGCGGATCGAAGCGAAGGATCTTCACCATACAACCCGGCGCCGTCGCGGGGAAGAAATTGGTTGAAGTCCACTGCATGTCGTCGTAGGAGTTGACCGCTGCAAAGCGGTGTCGCTCTGCGTTTTTATGGTCGCTGGTCGACTCGACAAATGACGGCTCGCCATAGTTGTAAAAAATGAGCCCCGTGGCCCCGCGCGGCGAGGTCAGCTCCTCGATGGCGACACCCGCCGGCACAAAGAAATAGCTTCCGGGCCCCCAGACTTTCTCGCCCACCTTGATCGAGCCGGACATGATGAACAGCTCATACTCGGTGTAACTCATGCCGGGCGGCTGGCGATAACCCGGCTCGAAAAGACAGGTCATGGTGCACGCGCCGTCGTCGGTGTCGAGCGAGAGCATCTTGTAGTGCATGCCCTTCGGGAAACCCGGCAGGGTCATCTTCTTGAACGGGACGTCGCGGTCGACGAAGGGTTCGATATGCGGTCTAGCCATGTTGATGTACTCCCGTGACGTCTCTTAGAACACAACCTTGAATTTGCGTTTCGGCTTCACCGGAATCTCCTCCGGCGCGACCTTACGCATCTGGTTGTAGTGAACGTGGACCCCACGCGTCTGTATTCGGTAGAGGAAATCAGCGATCCACTTGTCACGCTTCGGCGTCAGCGCCTCTTGCTCACCAACGATTTTGTTGTATCGCTTTTTCTGTTCGGCGATTTCCTGTTTGAGCCAGGCCTGAACCGCCCGACTGCGTTTATGGGCAATGAACTTCATCTGCACTCCTCCACCCGTTAGGGATTCTCGCCGCTCCGTAAATATACGCCGCGCGGGCCTCTCCGGTGGAGTCCACACCCCGTCCCTCGGCCGGGCTGTCCACTGTGCGACCTAAACCCCTTAAGCCGGCTAGACTCCCTCTATGCTTCGCGCAATTCGAATCGTGACCCTCTCGGTCGCCAACCTCCCGGAGGCGGAGCGCGCATACGTCGATTGGCTCGGATATGTCCGAGTCGAACGGGGACACCTCGATCGCGATCTGCCCGAATGCTGGGACTGCCCAGCCGCCGTCGGCAGCGCCTATGCCTTGCTTCGCAGCCCCGCTGGAACAGAGGTTTTGCTGAGGCTGATCGAACGCCCGATGACCCCGGGCTTCGCGCCATTGCGCACCCACGGCTGGAACGCCAACGAAATACTCGTCTTGGATCCGGCCGCACTTGAGCAACGCCTGCTTTCGCCGAACTCACCGTTCGAGGTGATCGGCGCCTCCGCTGCTCTCGACTCGAATCCGAAGATTATCGCGATGCAGGCGATCGGGCCGGACCGAGAGCTGAACTACTTCACGAGGATTCCGCCTGAAGGCGGCACGTTCATTAAAGAATCTGCCCGAACCTTCGTCGATCGAACTTTCATCGTGGTGCTGGGAGGTCCGTCGATGGAGGCCCTTCAAACCTTTTATCGGAGGCAACTTGGCATGACCGTGACGGACGCATTCCAATCGAGCGTCCCCGTACTCAATGCTGCGCTCGGTCTGCCCGATGAACATCGTATCGCGCTCGCCCTCGCGCCCTTGTCGTCGAGCTTCGTGCTGGAGCTCGATGAGTATCCGTCCGAGACGATTCCGAGGCCCCGTCGCGAGGGCGACCTACCACCCGGCATTGCCATGGTGAGTTTCGTCACCCACGATTTGGACATTCCTCTGCCATGGCGCCGCGACCCTCGGCCTCTCCCCGGAGCACCCTACTCCGGTCGTCGCGCCGGCGTGATCCGCGGACCCGCGGGCGAATGGATCGAGCTGATCGAAGAGTCGATCAAAGATTCGACGTGACGATGAAAAGCGGATTGTCCGCCATGCTCTGAAACGTGGCTGCGACTTTTTTCATGGTGTCTGTCGATACGTCGGCGCCGAGTTGTTCGAGACTGTTGACGTCGATGATCTCGATGTACGCATACGGCGATGCACCGCCGCCGAGTAGCCCTTGTGCTTTCAAGATTTCGAATTTGTCGACCGAGGGCAATGCATTGACGATGGGTAGATCAGTATTGCGGGCGAACGCTTCATAGTCGCTTACACTGACGCCGGCCTTAAGATTGAAGAGAACGATAATTTTGGCCATACGAAGATCCTCCTGAACGCTTGGACGAATTCTATTTGCACCAGTGCCGTTGCGACAGGTCATAATTTGCACCATGACCGTTCTACGAGATTCGATTCCCGAGTTTGAGTTCTCCGTTCCCGTCGTGATCGTGGGCGCCGGCGCCTGCGGCCTGACCGCGGCGCTCGCGGCCCGCGATCAGGGCGCGGACGTCATCGTCTTGGAGCGTGATAAGCGGCCGTGGGGCAGCACCTCGATGTCGCTTGGCGCCATCTGCGCGGTCGGCAGTCGAAGTCAACGTGATAACGGCGTCGATGACAGCGCCGAAATCTTTGTCGACGATGTAATCGCCAAGACTGACGGAGAAGCTGACGAAACCCTGGCGAGACGGATCGGCGAGCGATCGGGACCGACCGTCGACTGGCTTACCGAGACGCACCGTATCCCACTCAGTGTCGATTTCAAATGGACGGGACTCGGTCACTCTCGGCCGCGACTGCATTTACCGCCCGGCCGCACGGGGGAAGAATTGCTCTCCCTGCTGTCCAACGCCTGCGCCCGCGCGGGGGTCGAAATCATGACCGAGGCCTATGTCACGGCGATCTATGCCGACGATAACGATCGCGTACTCGGTGTTCGAATCCAGCGCCCGGGCGGCGTTATCGAAAATCTCGGCTGCGACACGTTGATCATCGCAACGTGCGGTTATGGCGGAAATCACGAGATGGTTGCGCGATACATCCCCGAGATGGCGAACGCGCGTTATTTCGGTCATGAAGGTAATCGGGGGGATGGGATTCTCTGGGGGGTCGCGCTCGGCGCCGCGGTACGCGAAATGTCTGCCTACCAGGGCCTCGGTACGCTCGCTGAACCTCAGCAGGTCGTGGTACCGCATCCGCTCATGATTGAGGGCGGTTTTCTCGTGAACGCCGAGGGACGACGTTTCACCCACGAGCTCGCCAACATTTCCGGCATGTGTGTCCCGGTGCTGACGCAGCCGCAGGGGATCGCCTGGGTGATCTTTGACGAGGATCGACACCAAGCCTGTCTTGCGCATTCTGTCGATCAACGTCAACTCGAAGAAGTCGGCGCAATTCGTCGGGCGGGCAGCTGGGAAGAGCTCGAGCGCCTCTGCAACCTTCCGACCGGGTCCCTAGGCAAAGAAAACAGCGAGATCGAGTCGGTGCGAGCGAGCGGTGAGCAGGATCGATTCGGTCGGCGATTCGACACTCAACTGCCTCCCCTCAAAGCTCCGTTCTGCGCGGTACGCGTCACGGGCGCCCTGTTTCACACTCAGGGGGGTCTCCTTATTGACGAGCACGCCCGCGTGCTTCGCGAGGACGGAAGCGCCCTGCCCAACCTGTACGCCGGCGGAGGCGCGGCTCGGAGCATCTCCGGGTCCCGGGTCACCGGCTATTTGCCGGGGGCTGGGCTCTGCATGGCCGTCACGCTCGGCGCCCTAGCCGGCGAAGACGCCGCACGCGCGGCACTGAGGAGCCCCGCCTAGACTGAGTCAGTGCCCAAAGAATCAGCGCTTAAAGAGAGAGTGACTCAGCGCGTCGCCGCCTTAAGGGCCCCCACGATTTGCTTTCGCTCTTCAGGATCCGCGATGGGCTTGTAGCGCATCCGGTGACGACCGTCCAAAAATGCCTCCGGATTGGCAATCAACGCGTCGATGGTCTCCTCGTTCCAGACCAATCCGCTCTCGCCGGCCTCGACGAAGGCCTCCGAATAGTAAAACCCGGGCGCACTTGCCGCGCGACGGCCAAAAACACGGTGAAGGTTCGGACCCACGGCGTGTGGACCGCCTTGCTCGAAACTGTGGCAGAAGCGACACCACATGAAGTCCTGCTGCGATTGCGCACTCAGCTGAGGAGCAGCACCGACATCGAGGTAGGGATCGACCTCAGGGGGCGGCCCCGAGGCCACCAATTGTTTTGAGGTCGTGAACGGAACGACCCCAAAGATTTGATACGGCGTGTACGCGGAGACCGAAAGAACGATGAGCAGCAAGAGAGCGTGAACGGCGCGCCAACCGCTCGGTACCTTGGACAGATCGGACGCGTCGGAACCACCCCAATCGGTCGCGGGCAGCATGCGCCACGGACCGATTCGGTAACGAAACGCTTGCCATAACGCGACGAGCACCGCGATCGCAAAAAGATAGATCACCAAGAAGCCGAACGCGCTGTGCAGGTAACCGAGCGTCACCGACAGTCGATAACTTGCCGGCAACAGGGGCGGTATCGTGAACATGCCGAACCACGACGTCGCATGACCTTCGGACCACGCGAACAGCGGACCCGTGATGCAGAAACCCGCCAAAGTCAGATAAAGCGCGAGCGTACAGCCGCGCGCAAGCTCGTCGGCTGCCGGCGGAACGCGCGTCGGCCGAGACGGTCTCGGCAATTTTGCCCAGAGCCAGAGCCTCGGGATCAGTAAAGCAAGAATCGTGAGTCCATTCGAGATATGCAGGTGTTGCAACGCTTCGCGGGCAGCGGTTCCGCGAGGCGTGACGCCCACTTTAGTCGACTGGTACATCTGAAAAAGCACCAGCCCGAAGATCGCGAGCGAAAGGCCCCGCTCCAACCATCGAAGATTTCGACTCACTGACCTACCCCCTCGACACTGCACGAATAATCGCATTCGGAATGATGGCGTCATCCCAGGATGTCGTCGATACGCCGGTGCGGACTACGACGAGCTGTAACGAAGGGACGACGTAAACCCGTTGGCCGCCGAATCCGTCGATGTAAATGACATCTCGGGCGGCGAAAGGCGCAGAGTGATACGCCTTGACGCTGTAGTCGTTGTACTTTCGCTCCGTACCCGGCGGCGATCCGAGCCACACCTGATAACCGAAGTTTGAATTCTTTGACGAAGGCATGACCATGTCGGCGATCCACTCGGTCGGGACGACCTGATCGTCACCCACGCGCCCCCCATCCAAAAACAAACGCCCTACCCTCAACCAATCGCGCGCGGTCGCAAACAGACAGCAGAAACCCCGCGGCAGACCGCCCGTGCGATCCATCCAGAGGCCGGCGTCGTCCGCGCCGAGACGTTGCCAGAGTCGACTGGAGAGATACGTGGCGTATCGCTGACCGGTCGCACGCTCGAGCAAGATCACGAGCAGCTGGGAATTGGCATTGCTGTACTGGTACTCACTCCCCGGTGTTTTCTCGCTGGCGAGGTTCAACACGCCCGACGCGAGGTCCGATCCGAACAAAATTTTGGCGGACTTCCAGGTACCGAAAATCGGAATCTCGAGCCCGCTCGACATCTGTAACAACTGCCGGACGGTGATCTCGCGACGCGCATCGCCCTGCCACTCCGTGATCCACTTCGACGCCGGCGTGTCGACCGAATCGATGAACCCATCGGCGATGGCGGCACCCACCAGCATCCCGAGCACGGTCTTGTGCATCGAATTGGGATTGGTTCGCGTCGAGCGGTTGAAGCCTGGCCAATACTTCTCGTACCGCAGCGCACCCTGGTGGTAGATCAACAAAGCGACTGAGTCCGTCGACTCGGCGTATCGTTCCGCCGCGATGATCCCTTGCGGATCGGCCCATTGCGGAGCCGCCAACCGAATGTTGTCCTGCGGGCGACCCACGACGATTTCCTGCGGCTGAGATTTCTCCACCGCCGCCGGCTGGCCGAGGGGCTGACCAAAGAAGAGATTTTTGAGTACGGTCGGGTCAGCGACCCAGATCGTCAGCATCAGCAAGACCGTCAGCGCTAGGATCGCGCCGATCAGTCCACCAAGACCCTTGAGCAAGCCGAGCAGAATCCGCGTCATGCGAGCGATCTCCGACGTTCCGCGAGCGCGGCACGAATTTCGGCATGTCGCGCGCTATCGATCGGGTAACGCCACATCATGAAGACGGGAACCAACAACATCAGCGCCGGGAGCCAGGAGGCGCCGAGTCTCACCCCTTGCTCAACCCCGGGATCGAGTATCTGACTCATGTCGATGTAACCGAAGATCGCCATGAAACCGACGCCGACGAAAAGCCCGAGGCCCATACCGAACTTGAAAACGGAAGCCAAGAACGCCATGTGCCCACCCATTTGGGCAACGCCCGTTTGTAACTCGTCCGCATCCACCGCATCGGCCGTCATCGCGGGTGGCGTGATCATGGTGCCGCCGTTTCCGAAGGCCATCACGACGTTGGCGAGCAGCACCGGAACGATCGCTCCGTCCGGCATGAAAAACAGCGAGATGTAGCCCACCGCCGTGATCACGTTCGCAACACAATACGCCCGATGCTTGCCGAGTTTGTTGGCGATCGCGATCCAGCTGGGCGCGAGCAGCACCGCGGCGATGGTATTGACGATGGCGACCGTCAGCACATGCTGCTGCATTCCGAGGGCTTGCGAAATCAGCGCCGGCTGAACGCCGAAATAAACGCCCAATGCCAGACGGTCAATGAAATAGGCGCCGGTGAGTCGTCGAAACGGCGCGTTGCGCGACAAGAT
>JBMTZJ010000011.1:0-23734 GCA_049455515.1 Steroidobacteraceae bacterium | reverse complement strand
TGACGCCTTGGAGCGATCGCAGTTTTTTTGATCCGGGCGCCGGGCTGTCGATGGGCCTCAACAAGGCCTTCATCCCGAAAGCGGTGATCGACGATCGAAAGTCGTTTTTCAACTTCATGGACTTCGACACACTCGAAAGCGACATCCCGCATCTCTACACCCAATTTCGCGCGGGCTTGGAGCTCGTCGAGTTGATGCTGGCCGACGGTCGCCCGTTCGTTCTCGGCCCTCAGGTGTCGTACGCCGATATCGATGCGTATTTCCCCGTGTGGATGGCGCGCGGCAATATCGGTAACGCAGCGCAGCTGCTCGAGCCGTTCACCCGACTGCGCGAGTGGGAGTCGAGAATGTCGGCGCTTTCGCGCGGCGAGCGCAGCGAAATCAGCGCCGATGAAGCCCTGGCCATTGCGAAGGCTGCGACGCCCGTCGCGCCATCCGGTGTCGATGCCCTCGATCCCCTCGGGTTGACGGCGGGTGAGCGCGTCTGCGTGACGCCCGATGATTACGGCAAGATTCCCGTGGAAGGCGAACTTGTTTCTTTGACGCTCAACGAAGTGGCGGTACGACGTCACACCGAAGACGCCGGTGAGATCGTCACCCACTTCCCGCGGCTCGGTTATCGGGTGACGCGCGCATGATCGACCTGTACTGGTATCCCTCGCCGAATGGCATGAAGGTCGCCATCATGCTCGAGGAGTGCCAGTTGCCTTATCGTCTCGTGCCCGTGGACATCACGCGCGGCGAGCAATTTTCGGCCGATTTCCTGCGGATTTCGCCGAACAATAAGATTCCGGCGATCGTGGATCACGATGCGGTCGACGGCGCGTTGCCGCTGTTCGAGTCCGGCGCCATCCTCGCTTACCTTGCCGAAAAGGCCGGGCGCTTTCTGCCGGCGGAGCCGCATGCGCGCCACACCGCGATGACGTGGCTTTTCTGGCAAGTCGGTGGTCTCGGACCGATGGCCGGCCAGGCGCATCATTTCCGCGCCTTCGCGTCCGAGCACGTGCCGTACGGCATCAAGCGCTACACCGACGAGGTGAACCGCCTCTACGGTGTTCTCGATCGTCAGCTCGCGATCAAAGAATTCGTGGCCGGTGACTACTCGATCGCCGATATGGCGATCTGGCCGTGGATCCAACCCCACGAAAGGCAAGGTCAGCGCCTCGAAGATTTCCCTTCGCTGCGTCGGTGGTTCCAGGCGGTCGGAGAGCGGGCTGCGGTTCGGCGCGCGCTACAGCACGGCCACGAGCGGCGCGCGGATGAAGAGGGGCATACGCATCTCTATGGTCAGACGGCTGCGACGGTCGCGGCCGCCTCGGCGCGGAGTCCGCAAAGTTTGGGCGGGAGCAAGTCATGAGCAATCCGATCGATACGCTGATCCTTTGGAGTTACGACGCATCGCCTTTCACTCAAAAAGCCCTCGGCGCCTTGGCGATCAAGCGCTTGCCGTTTCGTTGGGTGGAAACGCCGATGATGCCGCCCAAGGACGATTTGCTCGCACTGACGGGAGGCTACCGCGGAACGCCCGTGTTGCAGATCGGCGCCGAGGTGTTCATCGACTCGCAGCTGATCGCGCGCGAGCTCGAGCGGCTACACCCGCAGCCGACGCTGTTCCCGCTCGGCGGCGGAATCGAGTTCGCGCTTGTCCGTTGGAGCGACGCATTCTTTCGCTCCGCGCTCAAAATCGTTCTTGCCATCGGTCTTGCGCAATGGCCAGCACCGTTCCGCGCTGATCGGCAGCATCTGTTTCCCGACATCGACTTCGACACCGTGGGTGCGGACGAGGCGCATTCGAGGGCGCAATTTCGTGCGCATGCGGCCTTACTCGACGCCCAGCTCGCCGATGGTCGAGCGTATCTCGCCGGGTCGGCGCCGGGTCTGTGCGACGTGCAGGCCTATCCGTTTCTCTGGATGGCGCGCGGTTCGCTGGGTGAGGTCGCTTCGGCCTTGCTGACGGGGCTCCCGCGGCTCGAGGCCTGGGAGGCGCGCATGCAGTCGATCTGGCAGGTCGAGCGTCGTCAGATCGACGCGGCCGCAGCGCTCGTAGAGGCGCATACGGCGAAGATCGTTACGCCAGTCTCGATCGATGCCGCTGACGCTCAGGGATTGCGAGCGGGCGATCTCGTCGAGGTTACGCCGGATGACACACGACGGGGCTCAGTTCGGGGTAAGGTTCATCTGCTGGCGCCCGATCGCATCGCGATCGCTCGCGAGGTCAGTGCTTCCGGCGGAAAGATCGTTCACTTCCCGCGGCTCGGTTATCGGGTGACGCGCGTTGCCTGAGGTGTCACACCACGCCGCTCGCGCGAAGCCGCGCGCGCGAGGCTTCGTCATAACCGAGCTCTGCGAGCACGGCATCGGTGTGTTGGCCAAGCGTCGGCGGTGCACGGTCGATACCGCCTTGAGACCTCGAGAAACGCAGGGGCAGATCGGGCACCCGCGCAGGACGAGGCAAGCCCGGATAACCCGCAACCTCCGCGAACCACTGCATCGCGATCGCCTGCGGATCGTCGAGTGCTTGCTGCGGCGTGTAGACGGGACCCGCGGGCAGACCGGCCGCCTCGAGCTGCGCGATCGCGTCTTTTGTCGTTCGGCTAGCGCACCACGCTCTCATGGTCGCGAGGATGTCGGCGGAGTGTTCGCCTCGTCCGGCATCATCTTGCAGCTGCGGATCATCGAGCCAGCGTTTTTGTACGGCGGCGTCACCGTCGCTCATCAGTTTCGCCCAGCGGCGAAACAGCCCGTTGCCGACGACGTGTGTGAGCACGTGACCGTCGAGCGTCGCGAACACGTCCGAAGGCGCCGAGGTTTGCACGCGATTACCCGTACCGACTCGGTTGATACCCGTGACCGCTTGCTCGATCAGGTGCGAGCCGAAGGCGGCCAAGGCGGTCGCCTGAAGTGCGGCCTGCACGTGCTGACCCCGTCCCGATCGATCACGCTCGATGAGGGCGGCGAGCACGCCGAACGCCGAGAGTACGGCGGTCGAAAAATCCACGTACGGCGCTGCGGCTTTGGCGGGCGTACCGGGCGTGCCGGTGATGTACATCGCGCCGGACATCGCTTGACCCACGCCGTCGAAACCGCCTCGACTCGCGTACGGGCCGTGCTCGCCGAATGCCGTCTGGGAGGCGAGAATGATCCGCGGGTTGATGTCCGACAAACTTGCGTAGTCGAGACCGAGCGACTCGCGTGTCGCGGGCGGCAAGTTCACCACGACGACATCGGCGCTCTGCACGAGTCGACGAACGATCTCGCGCGACTCGGGTTTGCCGAAGTCGAGCGTCAGCGATTTTTTATTACAGGCCGTCTGCAGGAATACGCCGCCTTCGCCTTGGGGCGTGATCGGCGCGATGTAGCGGTCCTCGCCACCGTCCGGTTTTTCGATGCGGATGACGTCTGCGCCGAGATAGCCGAGGAGGGTGGCACAGTAGGGACCCGCGACGTATCGACCGAAATCGAGCACGCGGATGCCGCTCAGAATGGATTCAGATTTGGACATCGGGAGACCTTGGAATGAACTTCTCTTTGACTGAGGAACAACAGGCGCTGCAGGAGACCGCTCGCAAGTATGCCCAAGAGCGGCTTCCCGCACATGCCAAGCATTGCGAAGAGCACGACGAACCGCCCTCCCACGAGCTCGTACGCGAGTTCGCGGAGATGGGCTTTCTCGGGATCAACGTATCGACCGAGTACGGCGGTTTGGGGCTCGGCAATCTCGAGGCGTTGATCGTGATCGAGGAATTGGCCAAGGTGTCGGGTGCCGTCGCGTTCCCGGTGTTCGAGTCCTGCGTGGGTCCTGTGCGTGCCATCGAGCATTTCGCCGGCGAGTCGCTGCGACGCAAGGTCGTGCCCGCCGTGTGCCGAGGCGAGAAGATCGTTGCAGTATCGATGTCCGAACCGAACGCAGGTTCCGCGCTGACCGATCTCACGACCCGTGCGCGGGTCGAGAAAGATCGGGTGGTCATCAACGGTACCAAGCGTTGGTGCTCCGGGGGCGGTCATGCGGACGGGTATGTCGTCTACTGCCGTCTCTCCGATGATCCGGGTCCGAAGGGTATTGGCGCCGTGTACGTCGAGAGTGGCACGCCGGGTATGACCTTTGGCGCCCGCGAAAATCTCATGGGATTTCGCGGAGTGCCGTCCTCCGATTTGGTGTTCGAGGACTGTGTCATCCCGACGGAGAATATCGTTGTGCCCGCCGGAGGTTTCAAAAAGCTCATGGAGGCCTTCGATCTCGAGCGCTGCGGTAATGCGACGATGGCGCTCGCGCAGGCCTCGGGAGCACTCGATGATGTGGTCGCCTACGTGCAGGAGCGCAAACAGTTCGGCAAGCCCATCGTGGAGTTCCAGGCCGTTCAGCTGCGCCTCGCCGAGATGCGTATGCGTGTGGATGCGGCGAGGTTGCTCATCTGGCGTGCGGCCGTGAACGCGCAGCACGGCATGCCCTCGGTGCTCGAGTCCTCTATGGCCAAATGTTTCGCCAACGAAATCGCCCGTGAGGTCTGCGGAAACGCCGTTCAGCTGATGGGCGGTTACGGCTACTCTCGGGAGTACCCGATGGAGCGCCGACTGCGCGATGCTTGGGGCTGGGGAATCGCCGGTGGCGCCGTCGACATCCAGAAGGTCAATATTGCGGCGGCGATGGTCGGTCGCCGTTTCGATCAGCGGCGCTGAACAGACGAAGAGTTTTCAAGGAGAACCACCATGTCGAAGGTCACGTTTGTCTCAAGAATGCTGGTGAAGGAAGGTCGCGAGGCCGAGTTCGTGGAGCGTTGCAAAGCGCTTACCGAAGTTGTTCACAAGACCGAACCTGGCACGCTCTACTACGAGTTTTTCAAGCTGCGTGAGCCGCGCCGCTACGCCGTCATCGAATCGTTCGCGAATGCGGCGGCCGAGGAGGCGCATATGACCTCACCTGCGCTCATGGAGCACGCCCCGGGTATCGTCGATTGTCTGGCCGAGCCATACGTGCGCGAGTATCTCGACCCGTTCGTGGCGCCGAAGGGCTGACGATCGACGCAAGACGAATGCCGTCGGCGGCTATTCAGCCGCGCGGCGGTGCATTCGCTTTGAGTACCGCATTGATCTCCGTGGGCGAGGGGTTGCGGCGCAGCGTGAGTCCGCCATTGACCTGTAGCGTCTCGCCCGTCATGAAGCTCGCCTCGGATGCGAGCCATAGCGCAGCCTCCGCCACATCTTGAGCGGTGCCGATCCGGCCGAGCGGATATTCCTTTTTGAAAAGATCGAGCAAGCCGGGCATTTTCGATTCGGCGGCGGTCATCGGCGTTTCCGTGAAACCCGGCGCGAGCGCGTTCACCTTGACGCCCTTGGCGCCAAATTCATTGGCGAAACATCGAACGAGCGCCTCAGAGGCCGCTTTGGTCGCAATGTATGCCGCGTGGTGGTAGAGCACGGCGCGAACCGAGGCGGACGATACGGTGATCACCGAGCCGCCGCCGCTGCGCGACATGCGACCGACGAAAGCCTGCATGAAGAAAAACGTGCCTTTGAAATGTAGGGCGGAGAGCTGATCGAGCTGCTCCTCGGTGGTATCGAGCAGCTTGGCCAGTAGGCCCCAGCCCGTGCAATTGACGGCAATGTGGGCGCGCCCGTGTTTTTGCCAGACGGACTCGGCAAGGGCCTCGACCTCGGCCTTGCGCGTGATGTCGCAAAGATAGGGGTCGCCGTCGATTTCCGCTGCGAGCTCGTGGAGCGTTTCCTCATGACGACCGGCAACAACGACTTTGGCGCCCTCGGCCGCAAAGCGTCGTGCGATCACCTGTCCCATGTTGTCGCGGCCCGCGGCACCGAGAACGACGGCGACTTTGTCTTTGAGCGAGTTCATCTGTTTCTCCGATAGAGCGTGGTCAGCGCAAAGGCCGAACCGGGTTTCGACCATCCCAGTTCGTGGCCTTGCGTCGCACGAAAGCATAAAAATCTTTGAGGGCGGAATTTGGTTCGTAGAGTTCGAGCATGTGACCTAAGGTGGCGACCGTATCGATCATCACGAAGTCGACGCCGGTGGTCGTGCGTGCCTCGAGCGCGACGTCGAGGCCACGGGCGCGTTCTGCCGCGACAGCCTCTTCGAGGTTTTCGACGAATGCTGCGACATGATGCAGTCCGAACTGCGTTCGCCCAAAGCGTTCTCGCAAGACGGAGGGCTCGTCGTCCGGTTGAGAGATGAGCTCGATCATGATGTCACCCGCCTGACCGTAGGCTGAGGTATGCACCCAGAGCTGCGCTGTACCGCGATACCGCGCAAACTCGAGAGGGATACGCTCCATCAAGTAGAAGGGGCCCCAGCCGAAGTTGGCCGCATAGTGCATTGCGGCCTCGCGAGAGTCGGGAACGTGATACGCGAGCTGCACCGGGTGCAGCGCCAGACTGCTCGGCGTGATCCCGTCCGTCACCCGAGTCTGCGCAGCGGATCGCGACCGTCCCAGTCGACGGCCGCTTTGCGTACGAGACCAAAGAATCCGTCGATGGCAGGTCCGCGTTCGATGAGTTCGATCATGCCCCCGGGGTGTGCCCCGGGCAGGGCGTCCGTGTTCACGTAGGCGAAGCGGATACCGTTCGCGGTTTCGCCGGCCTGAACCGGCTCGACCTTGCGTTCGGCGAGGCGTGTGAGGGAATCGGCCACGGAGTCCGTCATCACACCCATATGTTGCAGGCCGCCACGTGTCGAGCCGTCGAAGGTCGTGTAGATGCTTGGCGTATCGCAGTGTTGGTGGATGAGTTCCACTTGGACGGATCCCCACTGGCCGACGGCCACCGACAGGTCGATCTCGAGAGGCTTGCCGCGAAAGTGGCAGCGCCCGAACTGAATGTGATCGAGCAGGAAAAAAGGCCCCACGCCGATCGAGGCCCAATGCGCGACCGCCGCCTCGATATTCGGGACGACGAAGCCCAGTTGGATCACCGGACCGAGCACGGGTGAACTCACGACGGGCCGTCCGTCAGCCGACGTGATCGTAAAAGTCGAGCATCATGCCGTCGGCGCCGCCATCGAGGCACTCAAAGATCGGCGGGACGAGTCGATCGTGGAACGGCGTCTTCTGGTGATATTCAAACGCAGCCTCGTCCTTGAAGCGCGCATAGACGGCGTACACGCCTTTCTTTTCGCGATGACGGATCACGTCGTAAACGATGGTGTCCGGTTCGTTGTCATGCGTCAGCTTGGAGAGTTCTCTCTGCAGACGCTCGAAATCTTTTTCTTTTCCGGCCTTAACCTTGAGCAAAGCGAAGAAGACGGCCATTTCAGTTCTCCTTAACAGTGAATACGTGTCAGTGAATGATGAACGTGATCAACCCAATTTGAGTTCTTCGACGAGCGCGGTGCGCAACTTGAATTTTTGGATCTTGCTCGAGGACATCGGCCACTCGGTGACGAAGCGCACGTGCCGTGGCACCTTGAATCCGGCGACATCCTTGCGACAAAACTCGATGAGTTCAGATTCGGTGGCTGTCGCGCCCGGCTGCAATTCGACGAAGGCCGCGGGCACTTCGGCGTATTTGGCATCCGGAATCCCGACGACCTGCGCAAGCTTCACCGCCGGATGTTTCTGCAGCTGCGCTTCGATCTCGGCTGCCGCGACATTTTCGCCACCGACCTTGAGCATATCTTTGAAGCGACCGTGGAACATGATCGTGCCAGCGGCATCCAGCGAGCCGATATCGCCCGTGTGGAACCAGCCATCCTTGTCGAGGGCTTCGGCGCTCTTGACCGGGTCACGGTAGTAACCCTCGAACAAGCTATAGCCGCGCACCAGCACTTCGCCTCGCTCGCCCGTCGCGACCTCGCGGCCGGTGTTCGGATCGACCACCCGAACCTCGAGACCCGGAAGCGGGCGTCCCAAACGCGTAATTCTTTGGGATTGCGGCTCGCCGGGCGAGCCGGTCGACACCGTACCGGACGCCTCGGTCATTCCGAAACTCCCGACCTGAATGGCAGCAGGCATCGCCTTCATGATGGGTTCGGCAACGCCCGGGGGCTGCACGGCGAAGTTCGAGTTCATCAGGCGAATGCTCGACAAATCGCGCGTGGGGAAATCGGGGTGGTAGATGAGCCCCTGCATGATCGTGACGAAGCTCGGGTAGGTGGCTGTGACCTTGTGATCCTCCAGAATCTTGAGCGCTACGCCTGCATCGAAATAACCCATCGTCAGATAGGTGCCGCCGACGTCGAAGATCGCGAGCATCGGCAACACGGCCGCGATGTGAAACATCGGCAGCGGCGACCAGAGGGAGTCTTCGCGCGTTAGACGGTAACGATGCCGGCCCAGTGCGATCGAGTTTCGGACTTGCGCTTCGTGGGTGATCAGGCAGCCCTTCGGATTGGCCGTGGTGCCCGAGGTGTAGAGCATGAGTGCGGTGTCGCGGACGCGCGTACGCAGGCGCGTCTTGTGAACCTCGATCTCGGCGATACGATCGGCTGCGGCGTCAAAGTCCGCTTCGGCGACGAAGCCGGCTCGAGCGCCTCGGCCATAGAGCACCACGTTACGTAGCTTCGGCGCTGCCGCAAGCTTGAGCGACATCGGATCTTTCTGGGTCGGCAGATCCGTCAGCGCTCCCTCCAGTCGTTCGACAAAGTTCACCTGCTCGGCCACCGCATCGGTCGTGATCAAGGTGACGAGATCGGCGTTCTCCACGACGTAACCAATTTCGCCCGAGCGATAACGCGCATTGATCGGCACGATGACGGCGCCGCACAGCGCAATGGCGAAGTAGAGCTCGACGAACTCGGGGCAGGTCGGCATGAGAATGCCCACATGGTCACGCGGACGAACACCAAGTGCCTGCAGGCTGCGCGCACGACGAATCGCACGTGCTGCCAACTCCGAGTACGTATAGCTTTTCTCGGGGAAAACGAGGGCCGTCTTATTCGGGTCGCGATCGGCTGCCGTCAACAGCAGATCGCCCATGGTCGTGACGGCGATACGCAGGGCAGCGAGATCCTCACCGCCTTCCCATTCCATGGTTGGAGTTTTTTTGGTCATCGTTGTCCCCGAAAGTCCCGCTTATTCTTTGGGCAAGCCGAAGACGAGCAGGACGTTGCCTGGCATGTGGAAGTACGTGCCGTAACCCGATGCCGCAAAGAGCATTCCGTCCTGCACGACGGGTCCGGCGCCGCCGCCGAAGGAACCGCCGCTGGCCTTCGAGCCATCGACCGTCGTGACTTCGCGCGTCGTGTCGTACTCCCAAATCACGCGACCGGATGCACTGTCATAGGCGCGCAACCGTCCGTCCATGTGACCGGCGAGTACGGCGCCAGGCATTGCGGTGATCGCGGCCGAGATACCGGGCTCGCAGTACTTGCGACCGTTGCAGACGTCGTTGGCAGGCTGCGACCAAAGCATGCGACCGGTGTCGATGTCGACGGCATAAAGCCCCGCTTTCGACGGCACCGCGTGCAGATTCGTTTCGGCTTCCGGATTCGACATGTCCGAGATGGGCACGAAGAGCGTGCGTCCCTCGAGGGCCATGCCGAAATGCACGCCGCCCTGGATGCCGCCGCGTCCCACCTTGTTACGCCACAACGGACGACCCTTGTCGTTCAGATCGAGCGCGTACACATCACCCGATTTCTGACCCGCGAGCAGGACAGGTTTACCGGCGCTCGTGCGCGCGACGATCGTCCCGGCTCCGAAATCGAAATCGGGTCCGTTCTCGGCGGGGCAGTTCGGGTTGTCCTGCATCATGCAGGCTACGTTCCACGCATCGTTTTCGGTTTTCTGACGATGCCAAAGGAGCTTCCCGGTCTTGAGTTCGATCGCGAGCAACGCGTCACTGCGATCGTTGGCCGGAGAGGAGTAGTTCTCGCCGGTGCCGACATAGAGCGTGCCCGTTGCCGTATCGATCGATGGGCTATTCCAAATGGGCGCGCCAGAGGGCGCGAGTATCGGCGTACCGACTCTGGTCTTTCCGACCTGGACGGGCGCTTCGTCGATCGAATAGGTACGCCAGATTTCTTTGCCGTCCTTTGGGCTGAGCGCCACGACCGAGCCGCGGAAGCTGCAGCACGGGTACGCGGGATCGGCGGCCGAGGTCACTTCGAGCGACGAGACGGGGACGTATAAGCGCCCCTGATAAAGCACCGGTGCGCCGGTGACGGTCGCATTCGCGTGCTCGTCCACTTTGGTCACCCAGAGCAATTTTCCGGTGGTCGCCTCGACTGCGTAGACGCGTGCGATCAAGTCGGCAAAGTAGGCGATGGCGCGAGAGGCGGTCTTGCCGTCACCCGCATCGATAATGACCGGCGTACGAACTTCCGCGCTCGCGCGGAAACTCCAACGCACGCAGCCGGTTTTTTTGTCGAGGGCGTATACCGTTCCGTTTTGGCTGCCGATAAAGACCGCACCGAGTGCGACGGTCGGCTGGGATCGGGCTCGCTGGGCATTCGGAAATGCGAACGCCCACTTCAGCTCGAGTTTGGGTAGATCGGCTGCGGTCAAGCCTGCGACGTCTGCGGGAATGAGTCGGTGGTTTTCGCGGTTGACGCCCCAACCGACTTTTTTCGCACCCTTGCCGAGGTCGAATTTTTTGGCGGCGCCGGTACACATCTGCGGCTGCGCTTTGGCCAGAGCCTCTTCGATCGTCTGGCCGGCGAGGTACTCCGCGACCGTACGACGCTCGGCCGGGCTGAGGGCCGCCGCCTGCATCTGCATGATGCCCTCATTCATCGAGTTATGAATGCTGTCGGCAGGCATCATCTGCAGGAACATTTTATGCGGCGCTTTTTTCACGCCGCCTTCGTGACAGGCTGCGCAGGCCCGTTGATAGATCTCCTCGCCGGGCGGCGTGGCAGCGCCCACCGGCGGCGCGAACAACGAGAACAGCGAGAGCATCAATATGGCGATCGTTGGCTTCGTCATGCGAAGTTACCCCCTTCGATACGTTGCTTGAGAGCGGAAAGAAAACGAGCGCCCATCGCGCCATCGACGACGCGATGGTCACACGACAGGGTGAGCGTCATACGTCGGCCGAGGGCCGGCGCACCATTAAGCATGACGACGACATCACGAATGCTGCCGACGGCCAAGATGGCGACCTGCGGAGGATTGATGACGGCATCGAAGGCGTCGATGCCGAACATACCGAGATTGGACAGCGTGAAGCTGCCTCCGGTGATCTCGTCTCTCGTCAACTTGTTGTCGCGGGCCTTGCCCGCGAGCTCACGCGCTTCTTGTGCGAGAGCGGGGACGTCCTTGCTTTCGGCGCTGCGCAGCACGGGCGTCATGAGGCCACCCGGGGTCGATACGGCGAGGGCGATGTCTGCGCTACGGTGACGCAGGATCGTGTCGTTCTCAAGGCAAGCATTGACGTCCGGAAACTCGATGAGCGTGCGTGCGAGTGCAAAAACCAGCAGGTCGTTGACGGAGACCTTGCGACCGGCTGCCGCGTGCTCGGCCCGCGCACGCTCGAGTGCATTGCAGTCGACGTCCACGTGCACGCGATAGTGCGGGATCGTTTGCTTCGACTCCGTGAGTCGACGCGCGATCGCGAGGCGCATGGCACTCATCGGCACGGCCTCGACGCCGGACGACTGTTTCGCGTGATACGACTCGACGTCCTCTTTTGAGATGCGTCCGTTGCGACCGGTGCCGGTCACCTTGGAGAGGTCTACTCCGAGCTTCTCTGCAAGCCGTCGGGCGATCGGACTCACGCGGGCTTCGTCGCCGCCGCCGCTCGTCGCGGGCTCATCGGTCGTCGGTGCTACGGCCGTTATCGACGCGCTCGATTCTGGCTCGAACGACGCATCCGCCGCTTTGAACTCGCGGATGAAACGATCGATATCGGCTTCGGGTACTTCGCCCTCGCAGACGACACCGACGAGGGCGCCGACAGACAGCGTGTCTCCCACCGAACCGATGATGCGGCGTAGCGTGCCTTCGACGCTTGCTTCGACCGTATTGACGATTTTTTCCGTCTCGACATCGAGAAGTGGCGCGCCTCGTGAGACGGCGCCGCCGACATCAACATGCCAGGCCGTGATGGCGCCTTCCTGCATTTCGATGCCCCATTTAGGCATCGTAATGGGCTGAATTTTGCTCATGATCAGCTCGCCGCCCGGGATTCTTTAAGCATTTTGCGGATCGCTGCCTCGATCGCCTGCGGACCCGGTACGTACGCGCGCTCGAGTTCGCGGGCGAACGGCACAGGGGTATGCGGCGGTGTCAGCTGCACGATCGGCGCCTTAAGCGCATGAAAGGCGTTGCTCGCAACCAAGCCCGCGATGTCGGCGGCCACCGAGCAGCGCGGCGGTGACTCGTCGATGATGACGAGGTGGCCCGTATTCTCGAGACTCTCGTAGATCGTCTCGTCATCGAGCGGAGAGAGCGTACGCGGGTCGAGAAGGTCGGCCGTGATGCCCTCGGCCGCAAGCGTGTCCAGGGCTTTTTCGGCAAAAGAGACCATGCGCCCGATGGCGACGACGGTGACGTGCTCGCCCTCTCGGACCAGATTCGCCTCACCGAAAGGAATGGTGTACTCGCCCTCCGGCACGGCGGATTTTCGCGGATATAGCGCCTTATGCTCAAAGAAAACCACCGGATCGTCGTCACGGATGGCAGTGAGCATCAGGCCTTTTGCGTCGTAAGCGTTGGACGGTACGACGACTTTCAGGCCAGGCACCCCCGTCACCATGGCGTACATCGACTGACTGTGTTGGGCGCCCATATTCATACCGGCACCGGTCGCGGCTCGAATGACGATCGGGCAGGTGGTCTTGCCACCGAACATGTACCGAAATTTCGCCGCTTGATTGAAGACCTGATCGAAGCACACGCCTAAAAAATCGGCGAACATCAGTTCGGCGACCGGTCGCAGACCGGCGAGTGCGGCACCGTTCGCCGCACCGATGATGGCCGATTCCGAAATAGGCGTATCGATCACCCGATCCTCACCGAACTTCGGCAAAAGACCTTTGGTGACACCGAATACTCCGCCGGCCGCATCGCGTTGACCCGACGTGCCGCCGGCGCCGCCGGAGACATCCTCGCCGAGCACGATGACCCGAGGGTCGCGCGCCATCTCGAGGTGCAGGGCCTCGTTGATGGCGTCTCTCATGGAAATTTGGCGCATGGATTCTGTTCTCTGCGGGGCCGGTCAGTAGGAGACGTACACGTCGGTGAGCAAGTCCGCAGCGGATGGCGGCACGGCCGCGCGCGATGTCGCCACCGATTTTTCGATCAGCGCCGTCACTTCGCCGTCGATCGCATCGAGTTCCGTCGTGTGCAGCCAACCTTCTTTGGCGACGCGATCACGGAAGATTCGCAGGCAGTCCATTTGCTCGCGGTGACGAGCGACCTCGTCTTTGGCCCGGTAGAGCATCGGATCGCCTTCGAAGTGGCCGAAGAATCGCGTGGTCTTGGCTTCGAGCGTCGCGGGACCACCGCCCGCCCTGGCGGTTTTCAATAATTTCGCCATGGTGTCGTACACGGCAAAGAAATCCGAACCGTCGCAGGTTTCGGCGGGCATGCCGAAGCCGCGAGCGCGGCCGGCGATATCGCCCGAACCCACTGCGTAGGAGGCGCCGGTGTGTTCGGAGTAGCCGTTGTTCTCGAATACAAAAATCACCGGCGCGCGAAGCACGACAGCGAGGTTCATCGCTTCGAAGACCGTGCCCTGATTGGCGCTGCCGTCACCGCCGAAGGCCACCGCCACGTTGCCGCGCTTGGCGATCTTGCAGGCGATGCCCGCGCCGACGGCGATCGGCGGTCCGCCACCGACGATGGCATTCGCGCCGAGCATGCCTTTGCTCATGTCGGCGATGTGCATGGACCCGCCTTTGCCTTTGCAGAGACCGTCTCGACGCCCGTAGATCTCGAGCATCATTCCTTGAACATCGCAGCCTTTGGCGATGCAGTGTCCGTGACCGCGATGGGTGCTCGCGATCCAATCCTGATCCGACAAATGTTCGCAAACACCGACGGCAACCGCTTCCTGACCGGAGTAGAGGTGGGTGAATCCCGGAATCTCGCCTGTTTGAATCTCGACGTGCAGACGCTCCTCAAATTCGCGGATCGTCTTCATCTGCCGGTAGGCGCGTAACAACGAATCTTTGGGAAGGCTCACGGAATCTCCTGAGGGGGCGCGCGGAGCGCCCTGACTCGATGGTAAGTCAACGGCCGAAAACGAGCAACGCTGACGGAAACAATCAGCGCTGCTCTTTTTCCGTCAGATCTTCAGCGACCGTCCCGCTTGGCCGCCGCCTCGTCGGCATCGCTGCCGAGGTAGTCCATCAGGACCTTGTGGAAGTGCCTGATCCGCAGTTCCTGGGAGCCGATCCATAGCCCGTCGATCCCGGCGGAGTGCATCCCGTCTTGGACGCCCGGGAGGTTCTGGGCATCCTGATCGAGGACGAGGCCGATCGATTTATCGCCGTGGCGGAAGTACTGATGCTTCGGGCGGGGTGGCCGTTCGGCTCCCTCCGGAACGAGCTCGAAGGTCCAGACGTCGTACAGCATTCGATCGGGATCGGTCGGATGCGGCCGTTGCCGAAACAGCATCAGATCATCGGCGTGCACGTTGAGCGTGACGTTCGGAAAGATCAGGTAATGGTAGTCATCGGTCAGCTGATCGTCGTTGAGCTTTGAATAGTCGCGCCCCATCGAGGCGCCCGTACGGCGCTTGTGCAGTTGCACGTCACGGCGAAGATTCTCGAGCGGTTCGTCATAGTCCGCCGGGTCCATGCCCGCCGTTTTCATGATGGTCTTGATGGGGTCGGGGATGGACGGCGGCTTTCGGACGCGCGGGCTCACCGTGCCGAAGGGAATGAGATAGCGGTTGTGCCGACCGTAGCAATCGATCTGGATATCGAGATCGTGCAAGTAATAAAGCAGTTGAGGATGAATGCCCTGAACGTGATAGCTCTCGTTGAACGCGTCGACCGAGGCCTTCCAATTGCAGTTCCACTCGACCGTGATGTCTCGAGTCAGTGCCATGCGTGGGAAGTTGTAGGGATCGAGATGCTGCGGAATCGGCGCGAGATACTCCGCGAGCGGGCCTACCTCGCGGTTGAGGCTGAACCAGACGAACCCGCCCCAGACATCGCAGGGTAATTCTTTGAGACCCCGGCAGGGCGGGGCGCCTTGCGGGAAGGTGTCGAGATCCGGGATGCGGACGAAGCGGCCGTCGATCCCGTACTCCCAGTGATGGTATTGGCACTTGAACGAGTCCGCGCTCGAGATGCCGGTGGGGCGAAGGCGATTGCCTCGATGCAGACACACGTTGTAGAAGGCGCGCATTCGGCCGTCGGCTTGTCTCACCAGCAGAATCGACTCACGACCGATTTCGGTGCAAATGTAATCGCCGGGTTCCGGTACGTCGGACTCCAATCCGCCAAGCAGCCACACCTTGCTCCACATTCGCTCCCATTCGAGCTGCAGAAATCCCTTCGAGGTGTAGCGCTCTTTGGGGATCATCTCGCCGCCGAGATCGGGGTCGGGTGCTTTGGCGCTCGGGGTTCCCGGACCATCGGTCGGTTCGACGCGTCGAACTTTGCGATAAGTCGGTGTGCGCGATCGCTCGCGCAGCGCCGTCTCTTCGGCTTCGGTGCGAACAGGAGTCGTTTTCTTGCTCATGAGGAAATCCGTTCGGCTGTAGCGGCCCAGCGTATGCCGCGTCTCAAAATCTCGACGAATGCCGGCGTGTTCCAGCTGCCTCGCTCGATGTTCGGATACTCGTCCATGATCGGACGCATGTCGTAATGGCCGCGCGAATGGCCGAGCGTGAAATAAAGCACCTCGCCGTCGCCCGTACGTTTGAGATAGAGCACGGGCCGCGGTTCGTCCCGACTCCAGTCGTGATCGACGAAGAGCGAAGTGTGCCCTGTCCAGCGGGTGTGCAGCAGCACTTCGATCGGTCCGTGAAGTTCGCTGAGGTACAACTCGTCATCCGCATCGAACGGCTGGATGTCCCTCACGAGCGGATGATCCGGCGCCGAGATCTCGACGCGATATGGCGCGATGGGTGGATGCGCCAAAAACTGACTGCCGAGCGTTTTCATGAGCGTCGGCACGGAGCGCGGAGCCTCCCACGCCTTGTGGGTCTTCGACCAGCGCAGGATCGAATTGGTCCCGTGCAACGCAAACCAGCGATGACCCGCAGCGACCCAGTCTTGAAGACGTGCCGCCGCGGATTCATCCGGTACGAGATCGACGGTGTAGGTGATGAGTAGGTCGGCAGCCACGATCGCGTCGATATCGCGATAGTCCTCGAGCACACGACAGCGAATGTTCGGATGCTCGCTGAGCAAGTTCAGCAATTGCAGCCGTGCATGGTCGATATCGTGATACTTGCCTCCCGCAACGAGGCAAGCATCGATTCGGCGCGGCAAGCTCGACATGATCAGTACTGGACGCGCTTCGTGTATCCGTTATCGGCAACCACGTTACTACCCGTGATGATCGAGGCGGAGGGGCTTGCAAGGAACGCCACGACTTTAGCAACCTCCTCAGGGCCTCCGAATCGACCGTTCGGTATGGCGCGTACCGTTGCATCGTACATTTTCTGATTGGTGCTTTTGATCATCTCCCACGCACCACCCTCGAAGTAGATCGGCCCCGGAGATACGGTGTTGACGCGTATGTTCTTGCGACCGATGAACTGCGAGAGTTGCTTCGAGTAGGTGATGAGGGCGGCTTTCATGGCGTTATAGGCCATGGGGGCGTAGAACGTTTCGAGCGCATTGGTCGAGCTGATGATGACGATGCTGCCGTGACCCGATTTCTCGAGATGGGGAACCAAGAACTCGCAGCCACGCACCGTGTGAAGGACGTCGACCTCGAAACATTTCCACCAATTTTTCTCGGAGTCCATGCCGCCGCCCGCACTGACGTTCGGGATGAAAATGTCACATCCGCCGAGTTCCGTGACGCTACGCTCGAGCCAGGCTTTATAGGCCTCGGCGTCGCGGACGTTGACCGCACCGCCTGAGACGTTGACGCCCTTGGTCTTGATTTCTCGTACGGCAGATTCGACTTCGTCCTCGCTGCGCGCGCAAAGCGCGATATCGCACCCCTCTGCTGCGAGCAGGTCGACGATCGCTCTGCCAATTCCTTTTGTCGCACCCGTGACGAGTGCACGTTTACCGCGCAATCCGAGATCCATGCTGATCGTCTCCCGAAATTATTGAATGGTGAGGCCGTTATCGAGCAATAGCTCGGCGCCGTTGATGTACCGCGATTCGTCCGAAGCGAGGAACACGACGACGTTCGCCACGTCTTCAGGCTGTCCGAGCCCAGGGCCGCTCTGGGTGTAGAACTCGCGCGTGAGACCCAACAAACGGTTGGCTTCCTCGATCATCGGCGTATCCGTCGCGCCCGGATGCAGCGAGTTGCAGCGAATGTTGTACTTCTGCATCTGACACCAAATGGCGATCGACTTGGTCATTCCGCGCACGGCGCCCTTGGCTGCCGAGTACGCAAAGAAAATCGGATAACCGAGATGGGTTGCCACCGAGGCCATGTTCACGATGGAGCCGCCCCCGCTCGCGTGCATTGCAGGGATGGCGTGCTTGCAGCCAAGGAAAGTCCCCTCGCTCATCACTGCGTTGTGCAGTTTGAACTGATCGAGGGTGGTGGACTCGGGGGTGGCCGGGACGACGAGCCCTGCATTGTTCACGAGCACGTTGAGCTTGCCGAATTGTTTGACCGTCGCGGCGATGACCTCCTGCCAACGCGCTTCGTCGCGAACGTCCTGCTCCATGAAGGCGGCGCTACCTGCGCGCTGCGCATTGAGAGCGGCGGCCAGCGCTTTGCCCTCCGCCGCCTTGATGTCGGTGATCATGACCTTGGCGCCTTCACGAACGAGCGCCTCGCAGTCTGCTTTGCCGAGCCCTTGGGCTCCCCCGGTGACAATCGCCACTTTGCCTTCAACGCGTCCCATGTCCCTGTCCTCCGGGTCAATTAGATTGGTTATGCCAGAATACGCGTGCACGGCCGTTTCCGCCGCGATCGACGCCTGAAAACGGTATCAAGCAAGGCTGTCGGTTTCAATCACCTTTGACTTTTTTTTCGTCTGCCGGCAAGGTCACGGTCATGCCCAAACATATCGACGCGGCGGAGACCGAAATCACGGGGTGGCAGGCCCAGAAAAGCGCCGCCACGCGGACGCTCATTATCGAGGCCGCGATCAAGTGCTTCGTCGATCTCGGCTATGCCCGAACCACGACGACGGTGATCGCTGCGCGCGCAGGGTTGTCCCGCGGCGCGATGCTTCACCACTTTCCGTCAAAAGTGGACATCGTCAGAGCCGCCGTCGAATACCTGCACGCCAAACGTCTCAAGGCCTTTCGTCGCGCTGCCCAGCGTGGGCCAAGTAACGGGGGCGGGGACCGGCTGCGTGCGAATCTCGAGGCGTACTGGCAGCACGTCAGACATCCGATGTTCGTCGCATTCTTTGAACTCGTCGTCGCGGCTCGTACGGACCCTGAACTTGCGCAGATCCTGCGTCCTGCCCAAGAAGCGTTCGAAAACGAATGGCATCGAACGGCGCGCGAGGTGTTTACCGAGTGGCACACCGATGACGAGACCTTCGACGTGGCGCTCGATCTTACGCGCTACGTACTCGAGGGGATGGCGATCAGCTTTCTCGTTCACAAGGAGACTGAACGAGATCGGCGCGTCGTCGATTACCTCGAGCGCAAGCTGCGCGAGCTGCGCGACGGCCGTCAATCGGGCTGAGGGTACTTCGCGTAGTACGCTTTCCAGGTGGCCGAATTCTCGGGATAGTCCGCCGGCAGGGGTTCGGTGTACGCGCGGTTACGCATGAGCTGGCCGAGTAGCTCCGGGTAATCCTTCGGCGACACGTAGTAAAAGAAATGCAGCTCGCGAACCTGAAATCGCCAAACCCCTTCTTCCCGACGGTATTGATCGTGGTAGCGCAGTGCAGCCCAAAGTGCGACGCCGTTGCGAACCACTTCAGCGTGGGAGTTGACCCAGCCCGAAGCGCTGTCGGGGTCGGCGTCATCCAGATCGATCACGATATCGTGGGTAAAGTGGTTGCTCGGTCCGAGCACCGCGTAGCGCTTGTGAAACTGCTCGATCACTGCATCACGACCGGTCGAAGCGATCTTGCCGTCGACGGAGCGGAACGACCCGTTCTTGGTGAACAGCATGCCGACTCCCTGGATGTCGCGTTCATCGACGAGACGCCCATAGCGGCCGATCAGGGTGCGAATGGCATCCCGGTCCTCGAGGCGACGAATTCTTTGTTCAAGATTCATGGCGCAGGGTTTGACGATGGTTCATTCCGGTAAAAAATACTTCGAAGACATTTCGGTCGGAGATTATGCCGAGTCCGGCGAGCAGCACGTGGACAAGGACGAGATGCTCGACTTCGCTCGTCGATACGATCCGCAGTATTTTCACACCGATCCCGAGGCGGCGAAAGCGTCTGTGTTTGGCGAAGTGGTGGCGTCGGGTTTGTTCACCACAGTGGTGTGGCGGCGTCTCGATCACGAGATCAGCGGGGATATCGCCTGGATTTGCGGGGTCGCGTGGAAGGACACTCGTTGGCCCAAGGCCGTGAGGGCGGGCGACCGAGTGCGCGCTCATTGGACGTGCGTTTCGAAGCGCGAGTCCTCGAGCGATCCGCGCCGCGGTGTCATCGAAATGGATTACCGTCTTACCAATCAAAACGGCGATACGGTGTTTTCGTGTCGCAGTGTCAATCTGATCGAGCGAAGGGGCTGAGCCGCCGCGGGCGCGTTCACTGCGGTAAACCGACCTCGATCGTGCCGTCGTCGCCGATACGCACAGCGAAAGTCGCGAGCGGTGATGTCGCCGGAGCGCCGAGTACGGCGCCTGAGCGGCAGTCGAACGAAGCCCCGTGTAGCGGACAAATGAGGCGATTGCCCCGCAGTCGACCCTCATGCATCAGCGCGTAGGCGTGAGAGCAAACGTTATCGAGGGCCGTGACGCCGTCTTTGGTGCGGCAAACGACGATCGCACGACCGCCGAGTTCGACGCCCATCATTTTCCCCTCGGCAAGTTGCGACAGGTTGCCGGCGGCGTGCCAGGTCAGTTCACCCATTTCCGTTACCGTCCGTGGTACTTCGGCGCGCGTTTCTGGGCGAAAGCCGTGTAGCCCTCCCGAGCGTCCTCGGTGCGCTCGGCGAGTGCGGACATCGAACGTGACTCGAGCGCGAGTTGCTGCTCGAGCGAGTTACCCGAGCTATCGGCGAGCAATCGCTTGACCTCGCCATACGCCCGCGTCGGTCCGGTAGCCAGCGAGGCGGCGATTTCCTTGGCCTTGGCGAGCACCTCGGTATCGGGAGCGACGATCGTGACGAGTCCGCGCTGATGGGCCTCTGCGGCGGTGAGCACGGGGTTGAGCAGCATCAATTCTTTGGCTCGCGCCATGCCGACGATCCTCGGCAGATTGAACGAGCCGCCGCCATCAGCGGACATCGCGATTTTGGTATACGCCATGGTGAACTTGGCTGACTCGGCGGCCACGATCACGTCGCCGGCGATTGCGAGACTGAATCCGGCTCCCGCCGCCGTGCCGTTGACGGCGGTGATGAGGGGGGCGTCCATGCGAGCGAATCGGGACACGGCTGCATGCAGGGGCGCGGTGATGCGACGTAGCAGCTCGCCGGCGCCGTCGCCTGCGGTAGCGAAGGACTGCACGTCGCCGCCACCACTGAAAAAACGGCCCTTTCCGGTCAACACCACGGCACGTACGGCACCGTCGCTCTCGCAGCGGATGGCAGCCTGAAGCAATTCTTCGGCGAGTTCGACGCTGATCGTGTTGGCCGACTCCGGTCGGTTGAGCGTGATGAGCGCGATGCCGTTATCGATCGAGAATTCCAGGGTCGAGAAATTCATGGTGGACTCCGGTCAAATGACGTGATGATCAGCGCGGCGCGAGGCCGAGTTCAAAGATTTCAAGCACGCGGCTCGCGATTTCCTGGGGCGAGAGGGTATCGTTGGCGCGGTGCCAATGGGCGATCCAGTTGAGGGCACCGGCAAGGGCGAAGGCGGCCATTTTCGGATCTGAGGCGCGAATCGATCCGTCCGCGACACCTTGGCGGATCAGCTTGCGCAGGCCCTGGTCCACCTCTGATTTGAGCGTCTTTATTTTGGCGCTAAAAGATTTCTCGAGGTCTTCCTCCTCGAGGCGAACCATGCACCAGCCAAAGTCGCCCGTGACGGCGATGGCGTAATGCCTCGCCACGGTCATGAGTCGATCTCGAGCCGTGCCGCCGCGGGTCTCGGCCTCTCTGAACCCGGCGAGAATCTGATCGACCCCCTGACGAAAACACTCGAACAGCAGTTCTTCCTTGCTGTCGACGTAGCTGTAGATCGTCGGCTTCGTGACGTTGAGCGTGGCCGCGAGGTCATCGAGGCTCGTGTTGTGATAACCCCGGGCCGCAAAGGCCCGCGCGGCAGCAAGAATGACGGCGTTTCGCTTCCAGTCGCGCTCCCGCGAGCGCAGATCGGCTCCGCTCCAGGGCAGGGGGGTGGCGCGCGGCGAGGTTTTCATGGCGGGGAGTGTAGTTTATTTATGGGTAAAGCGTAATATACTCACCAGTAAAGATCAGGAGCGCGCCGTGAGCCAGTCGAACCGGAAAACGATCCAGGATCCAGGGGCCGATGTGGGTGAGGGCGCCTCCGCGCCGCCGTTGCGCTTCGTAACCGCCGCCTCCCTCTTCGATGGGCATGATGCGGCCATCAACATGATTCGTCGCTTGCTGCAGTCGCAGGGCGCCGAGGTCGTTCATCTCGGCCACAACCGCTCGGTTGCCGACATCGTACGTGCAGCCATCGAAGAGGATGCAGACGGAATTGCGGTGAGCTCCTACCAAGGCGGTCACAACGAATACTTTGCCTACATGGTGGACATGCTCCGCGAGCGCGGCTGCGAGCATATTCGTGTCGTCGTCGGCGGCGGTGGCACCATCGCGCCGCACGAAATCGAAGCGCTCGAGCGTCACGGCATCGAAAAGATCTACACCCCCGAAGACGGTCGGACCCTCGGGCTCGTCGGCATGATCAGCGACGTCATCCGTCGCGTGGGGGCAAGTCGTCGAGCCGCCTATGAATTCGGGCCGCTCAATGCTCGCGACCATCGCCACCTCGGACGAACGATCTCGGTGCTCGAGGGTTCGGTTCGCGAGGAAGAGGCGGGTGTCGTCGCCGCGACCCGAGAGCAGATTCTGCGCGCGATCTCGCGCAACAAGCGTCGTGCGCCAGTCATCGGGCTCACCGGAACAGGCGGTGCGGGTAAGAGCTCGCTCAACGACGAGCTGATCCAGCGCTTCGTCCGCCACTTTCCCGACGCACAGATCGCGGTGGTTGCCGTCGATCCGACCCGTCGCCGCTCGGGTGGCGCGTTGCTCGGCGATCGCATCCGCATGAACAGCCTGTCGGCACCGAACGTCTACATGCGTTCGCTCGCCACGCGGCGCCGTAATCTTGCGACCTCGGCCGTTCTCAAAGATGTCATTGCGCTGTATCAATTGGCCGGCTTCGACCTCGTGATCGTCGAGACGGCAGGCATCGGCCAGAGCGACACGGAGGTCATCGACCTCGTCGATCTGCCGATTTACGTGATGACGAGCGAGTACGGAGCAGCCAGCCAGCTCGAGAAGATCGACATGCTCGACTTCGCCGAGATGGTCGTGCTCAACAAATTCGAACGTCGAGGTGCCGAAGACGCGCTGCGAGACGTCAAGAAGCAGTGGCGGCGCAATCATCCGGATCAGCTCATGGCGCCGGATGAGGACATCCCGGTCTATCCGACCATCGCCTCGCGGTTCAATGATCCGGGAGTCAATCGTCTTTTCGGAGCGATTTGTGCGCGCCTGCGCACTAAGGCGATCAGTGCGCATGCCTGGCAGGTCGAAGATCTCGGCCCAACGGAGTTCACCTCACGCGACCCGCTCATCCCCGGATCGCGCTCGCGCTATCTCGCCGAGATCGCCGCGGGAGGGCGAAAAGCCGACACGGACATCGAGCGCGTCGCCTCAGCCGCAAGTCGCGCTTATGCGCTCTACGAATCTTTGAAAGCGCTGCGTGATGCGGCGCTGCCTGCGCCTGCCCAGCCCTATGGTGCGGCGCTGCCCAATGCCGACACCGCGATCACGCGTTTGCGCGAAGAATATGATGCGGCGCTTGCTGCCGTGGGCGCCGAGGGTCTCGGCGAGTTGCGTGCGTGGCCATCGCGTGTCGACTCCATCACCCACGCCGAGTACGTCTACAAGGTTCGCGGTCGCGAGGTGCGCGGCGAGAACTACACTGAGACCCTGAGCCACAACAAGATTCCGAAGCTACTCGCGCCGAAGACGCGCGACTGGGGCGACATCCTGCGCTTCGTGATGCGCGAAAACCTCCCGGGCGCATATCCCTACACCGCCGGCGTCTACCCCTACCGCCGCGAGCAAGAAGATCCGATTCGCATGTTTGCGGGCGAGGGGAGCCCCGAGCGTACGAATCGTCGCTTTCACTACCTCGCGCGCGGTCAAGCCTCGACTCGACTGTCGACCGCGTTCGACTCGACCACACTCTACGGTGAAGACCCGGACACGCGCCCGGATATCTACGGCCGTACCGGAAACTCGGGTGTGTCGATCGCGACACTCGATGACATGAAGAAGCTGTACTCCGGCTTCGATCTCTGTGCGCCGACGACCTCCGTGTCCATGACCATCAACGGACCGGCGCCGATGTTGCTCGCCATGTTCATGAACACGGCGATCGACCAACAGGTCGAGCGCTTTCTCAAA
>JBMTZJ010000010.1:0-24739 GCA_049455515.1 Steroidobacteraceae bacterium | reverse complement strand
CTACAGCCGGTGCGGGTCGTACCGTGTCCGCAGTCGTTTCCCGAAGGAACAAAAAAAGTACGATGAGTAGATTGACGGCCAGCAGCGCGATCAGCACGACACCCCATACGGGTAGCCGTTTCCGCTCGGCCAGGGGCCGGTGCGAGAACACGGCCGGGTGGTCCTGGCGCAGTCGCGAATTTTCAGATTTTCGCAGTGCGTCGAGAATGAAAGACATACTTAAGCATCCCGCCTCGGCCGGCGGCGGTCCCCCTTTTCGGCGAAGTATTGCACGGCCGGGACCTCGGCGGGCATAGTCCCCCGCATCGTGCACGGACCTTGGAAGCCGCAGTCGCTCCGCGACCTCTCTCATGCGACCTTGCCATCCCGTATCGAGGGGGTGGCGTTCTGGTTCGCACAGCTCAGTGATTTTCGCGAGGTACTGTCCAGTGTCGCTGACAACACCTTGGGTCCGGACGAACTCGACCGCGCTCAAAAGATGTCTGCAGAGTCGGTTCGTACCGCTTATCTCACCTCATGTCTTCTGCTCCGACGGGTGCTGAGCGCCCATCTCGGCGTGTCTCCTGCCGAGATCAAGCTCGTTCGCGGAGAGCACGGAAAGCCGGCGCTTGAGCATAGCGCGCTGCCTCACCGTCTTTACTTCAACCTGAGCCACGGCGGCGACGCGTGGCTATGCGGTGTATCGAGCGCGCACGATATCGGCGTGGATGTCGAAACGCGGACCCATGTGCCCAATGCAGAGCGTCTCGCGACTCGTATTCTCTCGAGTGAAGAGCGACTTGCGCTTTCTCAGCTCGATTCCTCTGATCCCGCGATCCGTGACACCGCTTTTTTGCGCTGCTGGACGCGTAAAGAGGCGGTGTTAAAGGCCGTCGGGAGCGGATTTTCTTGGGCGGCACGCGATATCGATGTCGGCATCGAATTCGGATATCGGCGGACTTCATTGCCGCAAAAAGAGACATCGGAAGCCGGCGTGTGGTCGATCGGATTACCCGTGTCCGGTTTTGGAGCCGCTGCCGTCATCGCCCCTACGACGGGAACTCCACCCGAATCGATAGCCGCTTGGCTTGTTCCGTGACCTCTAAAAACGGTTTCTTTGATCGTGCGGTCGTTGCCGCAATGATCGTCGGCGGTGCGATTATCGCGCTCGCGCTGGTCGGCGATTCGGCGAGAGAGCGTTTACAGTGGGCTCGAGACGATATTCATGATGGCGAGTGGTGGCGACTCGTCACCGCGCATCTCGTACATCTCGATTTGCCCCACGCAGTGATCAACGTCGGTGTGTTGCTAATACTCGCAATGCTTTTCGGCCGCGTTTTTACGCCGACCCGTCATGCGATCCATGCGCTCGTCGGCATGCTGATCATCGATCTCGGTCTTACCTGGCTCAGTAACCTCGAGTGGTATGTCGGCTTATCAGGCGTCTTGCACACGCTAGCTGCGGCTGCCGTCGTACGCCTGATCGTCGACCACCAAGATCGAATCGCATGGGGCGTTGCGATCTTCGGTCTGTTGAAAATCGGATTCGAAAACACCGTTGGTGGACTGCCGTTCTCTGGCGATCAATCGAGGGTCGTGACCGACGCGCACCTTTTCGGTGTACTCGCCGGGATGATTCTGGGGCTCATCCCGAAGGGGACTCAACGGGCTCGGTGATCTACGACCCGCGTTTGAGCACGCTCGCTCTCGCGACGGCCGCACCGCCGAATTTCTCGCGGATGGCATCGAGCGTCGCATCGAGCTTTTCGTTTTGCTGGCGCTCCGGTTCGGCGAAGAGATCAGACTGTGATTCGCGTGAAAAATCGGAACTTGAAACGCCAAGTAGTCGGATGCGGGGTCGTTGTTGTGTTCCGACCCAGGCATCGAAAAGCGATCTCGCGCGTTCGGCGATCACTCGACTTTCCGCTGTAGGGGTCGCCAGCGTGCACTGGCGGGTCAATGTTTTGAAGTCGTGCAGTCGAATCTTGATTCCGACACAAGCCGCCTTTAATTCCTTCGCGCGCAGTCGGCCGGAGACTTTGTCGGCGAGCACCGCGAGTTCGGTTCTCATCATTTCGATGTCCCGAAGATCTTCGCCGAATGTCCGTTCGTTACTAACCGACTTTTCGTCGTGATCCGGCTCGACTTCGCGATCATCGATTCCCGATGCGCGGTCGCGCCAACTTTGCCAGTGTTTGCCAAAAATGAGACGAAGATGCTCGTCCTCGGCTCGTCGGAGTGCCCCAAGCGTGGCGATTCCCGAGGCGACGACGTGCTCGCCGAGCTTACGTCCGAGTCCGGGCAGCCGGTTGACGGGAAGCGGATCGAGCACCTCGTGAATGCGGTCTTCGGTCACGACGGTCAGCCCGTCGGGCTTGTTCAAGTCGGAGGCGATCTTCGCAATCAGCTTGTTGGTGGCCACACCGACTGAAGCGGTCAGCGACGTATCGCTGCGAATGCGACGTTTGATGTCCGCTGCGATCCGTACCGGATCGCCTTTGAGCGCACGGCTGCCGGTGACATCGAGATAGGCCTCATCGAGTGACAAGCCCTCGACGAGAGGCGTGAACTCGTGGAATACGGCGAACACCTGCGCGGAGACCTCCGCATACCGGGACATCCTCGGACGGACACAGATGGCGTGGGGGCATAAGGCTAGCGCTCGCCGAATCGGCATGGCCGAGCGAACCCCGAATTTGCGCACCTCGTAACTTGCTGCGGCGACAACACCCCGCCCGCTCACGCCGCCGACGATCAGTGGTTTGCCTCGTAGTTCCGGATGGTCGCGTTGTTCGACGGATGCGTAAAAGGCATCCATATCGACATGAAGAATCGCTCGGGGGGTCGACATCGTGCGTGCCGGATACGATCGCCGATCAAATACTCAATAGCGTTGCGATACCGGTAAACGCGAGCACAAATCCGGCAATTACGATGTACAGGAACCCGAGTATCGCGATCTTGAACACCGTCCAGCCATTCGAGTTCGCATAAAAAACGGTCATGCCGCGCCAGCAATACCAGATGAGAAAGATAAAGAGCAGAAGAGGTAGCCAGTCAGCCACTACCGCGGGCAGAGCGGCATCGAGAACCATGTTGATCGAGAGCGCCATAAACACGGCGCTGTGGTTATGGACTAAGAAAATGAGATGTTCGACATATAGTCGAAGCGGTCGCAGATAGAAGGGCATCATGAACAGCGCAAAAAGCGGTAGCAGGACGAACATCGCTTTCGGTAGTGCTCGAAGCAGCGCGTCTCCGAACCCCGCGCCATCGTCGTCCACCATCCGTTGGCAGGCCGCTCTCAATCTGGGTTCCAGTTGTAGTTTCCAGGGACCGCTGTATTCGAACTTGCTGCAGTCCGGGTTATCGAGCATCACGACGGCGGAGTCCTGCGATGAGTCATTTTCACTGGACGGCATCAGTGCCAGCAGCAGGAAGCAGGCCACGCTGATGACGATATAGAGACGGATCGGAGGCAAGTAACGTGCGCGCCGACCCGCAAAAAACTCTTGAGTCAGAAACCCGGGTCGCGACAGTAAGTACCAGAGCGTTCGCCAGAGTCTCGAATCCGCATGAGTCAGTGTCTCTACGGTCTCGTGCAGAAAATGCCCGACTGTCGGTGCATGCGTATCGTGGCGCTGTCCGCACGCGGAACAGTAGCGCCCAGACAGCGCAGCACCGCAGTTACGACAGGTCACACGAAGAGTTCGGTCTGTTCTTGCGTCGGAATATCGATACGCAGCCGCGGCTTACCGTTAGTCCCGAGTTCGTGCGGGGCAAAATCGTCGACGTTGACGAGTTCCATCACCTTACGGTCATAGGTACGCAGCCAGGCCGCTTCTTCGGCAGAGAGCAGGCCGATTTTTTCGGCTTCGTCGATTTGTCCTGGCAGATCCAGCGAGGTGACACGCCCCGTTTTCACCCCCTCGACACGCAATCGCTTTTCCAACGATTCAGCGCGATCGGCCATTTCGAGTACTTCTTGGAGCAGGCCGAGCGCATTGCCCGCTTCGACGCGCCGGTAGACGGGGCAGCAGAGGCGATCACGCACCTCGGTGGGTGCCAGTACCAACTCCGAAAGCTTGCGGCCGAGCCGATCGTCGGGCGCCGAATACTGGAGCCCCCGCGGGAAGATCAACAAGCGCATGACGCCTGCGAGGAACCGATTCGGGAAGTTACTGAGAAAGCCGTGCAGTTGCTCCTGCGCCTTATAGAGCAGATTTCGGCATGCCCACTCCACGAGCGGGAAGTCCTCCGGTCGGCGGCCCTGATTTTCATAGTGCTTGAGCACCATGGAGGCGAGATACATGCACGAGAGCACGTCACCGAGTCGCGCCGAAAGATTTTCCTTCTTTTTGAGATAACCGCCGAGACTCAGCATTGCGACGTCCACGGCGAAGGCGAAGCTCGCCGAGAAGCGCACGATATGTTGGTAGTAGCGAGCGACCGGTCCTTCGACGGGCACGGCCGTGAAACGCGCGTTCGTCATAGCCATCACGAGAGAGCGAACCGCATTGCTCAATGTGAAGCCCACATGCCCGAGCAACGCGCTGTCGAAATCTTTGACACCCTGAGCGCGATTGGTGTTGCGGGCAGCCTCCATTTCCTTGAAGACGTAGGGATGGCAGCGAATGGCGCCCTGTCCGAAGATGATGAGGCTGCGTGTCAGGATATTCGCACCCTCGACCGTGATGGCCACGGGGACCACCTGATACCCACGTCCCAGATAGTTGCGAGGGCCGAGACAAATGCCTTTGCCGCCGTGAATATCCATCGCGTCGTTGGCAATCTGTCGGCTCATCTCGGTGACGTGGTATTTGAGCATCGCCGAGGGCACCGAGGGCCGCTCGCCACCGTCGATCGCACCGGCGGTCACCGAGCGTGCGGCGTCCATGGTGTAGGTGAGGCCCACCATTTTTGCGAGCACGCTCTCGACACCCTCGAACTTGCCGATGGGCATATTGAATTGGCGACGAATTCGCGCGTAGGCGCCCGTTGCGAATACGGCGGCCTTACCGCCGCCCGTGCCGCTCGACGGAAGCGAGATGCATCGCCCGACCGAAAGCTGCTCGACGAGCATGCGCCAACCTTGGCCCGCCATCTTCGGGCCACCGATGATGTAATCGAGCGGAACGAAGACGTCCGTACCTTTGATCGGACCGTTCTGGAAAGGCACGTTCAGCGGGAAGTGACGTCGACCGATCGATATGCCGGGAGTCTCTCGCGGGATGAGCGCGCAGGTGATGCCGATATCCGTCGTGCTGCCGAGCAGTCGGTCCGGGTCGAACATGCGGAATGCGAGCCCGATAACGGTCGCAACCGGTGCCAGCGTGATGTAGCGCTTGGAAAAGTTGAGCTTGAGACCGACGATTTCGCGGCCTTGCCACATGCCGCGACAAACGACACCTGAATCCGGCAGTGATGCCGCATCGGAGCCTGCGCGGGGTCCCGTGAGTGCAAAACACGGAATGTCCTCACCGCTGGCGAGCCGCGGCAGGTAATAGTTTTTCTGCTCGTCGGTGCCGTAGTGCTGTAGTAATTCGCCAGGACCCAAAGAATTCGGTACTGCAACCGTGGAGGAGACGACGGCACTGCGAGTCGACAGTTTGGCAAGCACGCAAGAGTGCGCATAAGCGGAGAATTCGAGACCGCCGTATTTCTTTCCGATGATCATCGCAAAGAATCCGTTGCGCTTCAGGAAATCCCACACCTCTGGAGGCATGTCACCCCGACGGTGCGTGATGTCGAAGTCGTCGATCATCCGGCAGAGTTCTTCGCAAGGCCCGTCCAGGAACGCTTGTTCTTCGGCGGTGAGTTTCGGCGCCTTGGCGCTGAGCAGCTTCGACCAATCGGGCTTGCCCGTGAAGAGCTCCCCATCCCACCAGACCGTGCCTGCTTCGAGTGCCTCGCGCTCGGTGGCCGACATCGCCGGCAACATCCGACGGTAGATCTTCATGAAAGGACGCGTTACCAGCGATTGGCGCAGAGGCACGATGTTGAGTAAGGCGAGGCTCGCAAACATCAGCCAAAGAAATCCTTTCCAGAGCCCCGCGGGCTCGCCGATCGCCGAGTAGGCGACGAGTAACACGCCGAAGGTGGCGGTGTAGGCAAGCAGGCTCAATCTCTTGTAGGCGAGATAGAGCAAGGCCGAAACGAAAAGCAGGGCGATGACGCCGCCCTTGAGCGTCAGAGCGAGTCCTGCGAGGACGAGTACGGCGAGGGCGATGAGGATGTGGGTCATGCAGAGAGACTACTGCATGCCCAATCCCTCTTTAAAGAGCGACGTCACGCCGCCCGAGATCAGCCGAGCAGGTCTTTGACCCCATCGCGCTCCTCAAGGAGCTCCTGGTGGGTCGCATCCATGCGCTTGCGGCTGAACTCGTCGATGGCCAAGCCCTGGACGATTTCGTACTGGCCACCGCGGCACACCACCGGGTACGAATAGATCACGCCTTCGGGGATGCCGTAGCTGCCGTCCGAGGGGATGCCCATCGATACCCAATCCCCTTGCGCGGATCCCCGGAACCAGTCGCGGACGTGATCGATCGCAGCCGACCCTGCGGAAGCGGCTGATGACGCGCCGCGCGCCTTGATGATGGCGGCACCGCGCTGCTGCACGGTCGGAATGAAGGTTTTCTCGATCCAGTCTGCGTCGACGAGGCTACGTGCAGGCTGGCCTTTGACGAAGCTGTGGTTGATATCGGGGTACTGGGTGGCCGAGTGGTTGCCCCAGATGATCATTTTCTGAATATCGTTGACGTGCGTACCGGTCTTCTCGGCCAGCTGCGACAGGGCGCGGTTGTGATCGAGCCGGGTCATGGCAGTGAAGCTCTGCGGCTTGAGCGACGGCGCGTTCTTCATGGCGATCAGGGCGTTCGTATTGGCCGGATTACCGACGACGAGTACGCGGACATCGCGCGAGGCGACATCATTCAGCGCCTTGCCTTGCGCCGAGAAGATCTGGGCATTGGCGAGCAGCAGGTCTTTGCGCTCCATTCCGGGGCCGCGCGGGCGGGCGCCGACCAGCAACGCGGCATGACAGTCCTTAAAAGCCACCCGTGCGTCATCCGTCGCAACGACCTTGTTGAGTGTCGGGAACGCGCAGTCATTGAGTTCCATCACCACGCCTTGAAGCGTCGGCAGGGCGGGGGTGATCTCGAGAAGATGCAGATTGACCGGTTGGTCGGCGCCGAGCATGGCGCCTGAGGCGACTCGGAAGGCGAGGGCGTAACCGATCTGGCCAGCGGCGCCGGTGATGGCGACATTCAAAGGCTGCTTCATCTCGAGAATCTCCGGGGAATAGGATTTTTGGCGCGCGAATTCTACGGTATCGCCGATCGGGCGGCCGATTCCGGCGACCCCTTGATTCTGTTATGGTGTTGTAGTTATATATAACACTAGAAGGTTTACTCAGGAGGCAGTAACGTGAGTGCATGTCCGATCAATCAAGTATCCCCGGATTTGGCCCCGACTCTGGCGGCCGTCTCGATCGCTGTGGCGCTGACCTTCAGTTTTTTCTGGGGTCTGATCGAGGCTTCCGGCTCGCTCTGAACGAGTAGACCCCGGAGCGTTTTGCAATGGACCCGCAGTGGACTGAAAACGCGCCGATCTATCGTCAGCTACGCGATCGTGTCGTCGCCATGATTCTCGAAGGTGTGCTCAAAGAGGGGGACCCGTTACCTTCCGTGCGCAACGTTGCGGCGGAATTCCGGATCAACCCGCTCACCGTGCTCAAGGCCTACCAGCAACTCGCCGACGAGCAACTCGTCGAGAAGCGTCGGGGGCGCGGCATGTTCGTCAATGCCGGGGCCCGTGAAGCGCTACTCAAAGATGAGCGCGGTCGATTTCTGCGAGATGAGTGGCCGCGTACGCGCGCAACGATCGAGCGACTCGGTTTTACGGTCGGCGAATTGATGTCCGCAGGAAAGAAAAATGACTGACTCGGTAATCGTCGCGCGCAATCTGCGTAAGCGCTACGGCAAGCAAACCCTCGCGCTCGACGGCGCCAGCTTTAGCGTCGGCCGCGGTCGAATCGTCGGTCTCATGGGGCCGAATGGCGCCGGCAAAACGACCGCGCTCAAAGCGATACTCGGTTTGACCCCTTTCGAAGGCGAACTCGATGTCCTCGGCCGCGACCCGCGCCGCGAGCGCGACAGTCTCATGCAGGACGTCTGTTTCATTGCCGACGTCGCTGTTCTTCCCAAATGGTTGCGCGTCGAAAGCGCGCTCGACTATGTCGCCGGTGTTCACCCCCGATTCGATAGAACCAAGGCCGACGCGGTGCTCGCGCGCACTGAAATACGTCGCCGCAGCAAGGTCAGTGAGCTCTCCAAAGGAATGATCACTCAATTGCATCTCGCGCTCATCATGGCGATCGATGCGAAATTATTGGTCCTCGATGAGCCTACACTCGGTCTCGATTTGCTGTACCGCAGGGCCTTCTATGAGGCGTTGCTCAACGATTATTTTGATCACGAACGTACGATTCTGGTGACAACGCATCAGGTCGAAGAAGTCGAAAATCTCCTGACCGACGTCTTGTTCATCAATCATGGACGTATCGTCCTCGACTCTTCCATCGACGATCTGCCGAATCGTTTCGTGCAACTCATCGCGAATAACGACTCGCGCGAGGCAGCGCGTGGCCTTGGGCCTTTGCATGAGCGCGACGTATTTGGTCGACCTGTCTTCGTGTTCGAAGGGCGCGACAGAGCAGATTTTGCGGGTCTCGGCGAGATACGCACGCCCTCGGTCGCGGATCTCTTTGTCGCCAAGATGACCGGGAGCGCCGCATGAACGCCCTATCTTTTCTGACCCTGATCAAGCGAGAGACCTGGGAGCATCGAAGTCTCGTGTGGGTCCCTGTCGTCACAGCGGCGCTCATCGTGGTCGCAGCGCTCGTCAGTTCGAATGTTTCCGGCAGCATCCAGCTCGACGTCGATCTGGACGGTGAAAGCGCCGCATTCTTTGCCCGCCTCGCCGCGGACGAGATGACTCAGGCACAGCTGTTCAGTATTTGGATGGGCTCTCTCGGCATCCCCGTGCTATTTGTTTCGGTGATCGTACTGTTCTTCTATTTGCTCGATGCCCTGTATGCCGAGCGAAAAGATCGCAGCATCCTCTTCTGGAAGTCCATGCCCGTATCGGACGCAGCGACCGTCGTATCCAAGCTCGTGACGGCGCTCGTCGCCATGCCGATATGGATTTGGGCGGTTTCCCTCGTGATGGGCCTATGCACTTTCGCGATCATCGCAGCGAAGGTTTCCGGAACGCCGATCGCGCCACTCGGGCAGTTTCATCTGGGTGCGTGGGTCGCTCTACAACTGAACTTCTTTCAGAACCTACTCTTGGCTTCGCTCTGGTACGCGCCCATCGCAGCGTGGTTGCTACTCATATCGGTCTGGGCGAAGCGCGCGCCGTTTCTCTGGGCCGTGCTGCCGCCGGCGCTCGTAATGTTGTTCGAAGAAATCATTTTCAACACTGAGTATGTGGCGCAACTCGTCGGATATCGGCTGACACATTTCTTCGAAGTGGCAACGATCGGTTTTGAAGTCGAGAATGGCGCGGAGACCCAAGCCATCGTCGACGCGATTCAGAATACGTACGATCGGCTGAGCGCGATCTCGCTACTCGGCGAGCTACATCTCTATTCGGGGCTCGCAGTCGCTGCAGCGTTCGTTGTTGCGGCGATCCGCTTGCGCCGTTGGCGCGACGACGCCTGATCCTGCGCTTAGAGTCGGGCGCCCGCTGTCACGAGCTCGGTCATTCGGCGTGCTTTTTGACGCGCCGCCTCGATCGAGTCCGCTCGCGCCAGAGAGACACCCATGCGGCGCTGACCGCTCACCTCCGGCTTGCCAAAGAGCCGTAGTGTCGTGTCGGGCTCGACGAGCGCTGCGTCGAGGCTACTGAAGCTCACGTTGGCCGACTCACCCTCGATGAGGATCGCGCTCGATGCAGACGGGCCGAATTGGCGAATGATTGGTATCGGTAGACCGAGTATCGCGCGCAGGTGCAGCGCGAATTCCGAGAGATCCTGTGAAATCATCGTCACCATTCCGGTGTCGTGGGGGCGAGGTGATACCTCGCTGAACCATACGGAATCTCCTTTTACGAAAAGCTCGACGCCGAACAAGCCGCGGCCGCCGAGCGCCTCGGTGACTCGTGCGGCGATACGCTGACTTTCTTTGAGTGCAGCGTTCGACATCGGATGAGGCTGCCATGACTCGCGATAGTCGCCCGCGATCTGTAAATGTCCGATGGGATCGCAGAACGAGGTGCCGCCGGTATGTCTGACCGTCAGTAGAGTGATTTCGTAATCGAACTCGACGAAGCCTTCGACGATGACACGCCCTGCACCCGCACGTCCGCCCGCTTGGGCGTAATCCCAAGCCCTATCGATGTCACCCGCATTTCTGACGACGCTTTGGCCTTTTCCGGAGCTCGACATCACGGGTTTGACGACACAAGGCAGGCCGATCTCGGAGATCGCTTTGCGATAGTCGTCCGGGGTCGAGGCAAAACGGTACGGGGAGGTGGGCAGCCCAAGCTCTTCGGCCGCGAGACGTCGGATGCCCTCGCGATCCATGGTCAATCGTGCGGCGCGAGCAGTCGGAATCACATTGAAGCCTTCGGCTTCGAGAGCGAGTAACTCGTCGGTTGCGATCGCCTCGATTTCAGGAACGATGAAATGAGGTTGCTCTCGAGAGATGAGCTCCCGCAGCGCGGCACGATCGAGCATGCGGATGACGTGAGCGCGGTGCGCCACTTGCATCGCGGGCGCATCGGCGTATCGGTCGACGGCGATCACCTCGAGGCCGAGACGCTGAGCTTCGATCGCGACTTCTTTCCCAAGTTCGCCTGCGCCGAGCAACATCAGTCGAGTCGCTGACGGTTTGCGGGGAGTGCCGATAGTCGTCATCAAAGACCTCGCGTTACACTGCTCGCCAGTTTAACTGCAGGACTTTTCACCATGACCGATCCCGTGATTGCGAGCAAAACCCCTTACGCCGTCGATGTCGAAGCCGGGAAAGCCTATTGGTGGTGCACCTGTGGCAAGTCGGCCAAGCAGCCCTTCTGTGATGGCTCCCATAAGGGGTCGACCTTCACCCCTCAGAAGTACGATGCGGACAAGACCGGGACGGTCTGGTTCTGCGGCTGCAAACACACCGCCAAGGCCCCGCTATGCGACGGCTCACACACAAAACTGTAACAATAAGTCATTAATATATAAGGCAATTCTGCCGGTTCGCTCGTTTTGGAGCGTCCAGCTTTTGTTCTGGACAAATGCTTGACAGCCCGAGCTCTCTCAGTAGAATTGCGCTCGTCAACCGTCCCTTCTGACGAGTGACCCCCGTTCGGGCGGATCGAAAGATCCGCCCTTTTTCTTTTCGGGGCTCTCTAAGACAGTTGTTCGCTTAAGACCAGCCAACGCTCTTCGAGCGTCGCGATTCGACTGAGTAGCGCCGCATGGGTTTTCGGGAGCGCGGCGACCGAGCGATCAGTGGACGCATACACCTCGGGTTCCGCCAACCGTTGTTCGAGTTCGAGACGCTCCTTCCCGAGCTTCTCGAGATCCCTCTCGATTTGGCGTAACTCCTCGCGAAGCGGTGCCAACGAATTACGATTTTTTGCCTCTTGTCGCTTGCGCTCCTTGCGAGAGCCGGCGCTCCCGTCTCCCCCGGGCCCATCCGTAGCCGACACGCTACGCGAACGACGCGAGAGCCACTGCGCATAGTCGGCGAGATCGCCGTCAAAGGGCATGACCTCCCCGTGGCCGACGAGGACAAATTCGTCACACACACTGCTCAGCAAACCACGATCGTGCGAGACGACGACCACTGCACCTTCGAATTCCTGCAGCGCCAACAGCAAAGAATCACGCATCTCGAGATCGAGATGGTTGGTGGGCTCGTCGAGTAACAACAGATTGGGTCTTCGGGCGACCAAAATGGCGAGCGACAACCGAGCGCGCTCTCCGCCCGAAAACGAGGAGACCGGCTCAAATACACGGTCTCCGGAAAAATTGAAGCGACCAAGGTGATCGCGTTTTTGCTGTTCCCCCCAAGCGGCCGCCTCTGCGCCGCCGCGACGGCCGAGCTCAAGAATCGCGGTGCTCGACGCATCGAGCTGATCGACTTCGAGCTGAGCGAAAAAGCCGGTCTCCAAATCCGGTGCGCCGGTGCGTGTGCCCGTCGACGGTGAGAGCTCGCCTGCAATGGTTTTCATCAGCGTCGACTTTCCGGCGCCGTTGCGTCCGAGAATGCCCAGTCTTGCGCCGGGGGCAATCGAAAGTTTGACCCCAGAGATGACGGTACGATCACCGTATCCCGCGCTGATTTGATCGAGATCGACGAGCGGTGCGGGGAGTTTTCGCGGCACCTTGAATTCCCAATCGTAGGCCGCCTCGACATGTTGCGTAACCAAGGCTGGAAGACGCTCCAGCCATTTGATACGACTTTGTGCTTGTCGCGCTTTCGTCGCCTGGGCTCGAAACCGGTCGATAAAACTTTGGACGCGCTCGGTCTCTCGTCTCAAGCGCTCGTTTTCGGCCTGTTGCTGTGCGAGACGCGACATCCGCTGTGTTTCGAATTCGCTGAAGTTACCGGCGTAGCTGTCGATGCGGCGGGCGGAGATATGCAATACCCGACCGATGATGGCATCGAGAAAGTCCCGATCATGAGAGACGAGCAGCAGAGTGCCTGGATACGACTGCAACCAATCTTGTAACCAGAGTACGGCATCGAGATCGAGATGGTTGGTCGGCTCGTCGAGCAGCAAGAGATCGGAGCGGCACATGAGTGCGCGAGCCAGATTGGCACGCATCCGCATTCCGCCGGAAAAATCTGCGATGGGCCGATCGATCGCGGCAGGATCGAAGCCGAGGCCATCGAGTAACTCCGCAGCTCGAGTGCGAGCCGTGTAGCCGCCGAGGGCATCGTATTCGCCGAGCAGATGGGCATGCAGCATGCCGTCGTTCGATTGCTCCGCGATCGCGAGCTCGCTTTCGCAGGCCCGTAATGCGGCATCGCCGTCGATCACGTGTTCGATCACGGGTTGCTGCGAGTGGGGTAATTCCTGCGCAACCGAGGCCACCGCCAGTTTCCCGGGCAACTCGAACTCGCCGCGGTCCGGAGCGAGCTCTCCGCGTAACAAGGCGAGCAGCGAGGATTTTCCGCAGCCGTTTCGACCCACCAGCCCGACTTTTTCACCCCGCAGGATGCTGACGGAGACGTTTTCGAGCAGAGGCTCTGGACCACGACGGAGCTGGATATTTCGCAGATGGATCACGGGCGCGATTGTACGTGTATGCTCGCCGCTCATGCGGCCCATGCACGATCTGCATCACTCGCTCGACGAATGGGAACTCACCGGAAGACGTCGTACCCATATCATCGATGCGGGCGATCCTTCCTGCGCACTGCATCGACTCGTCATGCCGGCGTTTCTCGCCATGCGCGAGGCAGCGCGTCGGGATGGGATCGATCTGCAGGCGGCATCGTCATTCCGGGACTTCGATCGACAGCTGACAATCTGGAACGCCAAGTTCCGCGGTGAGCGACCGCTACTCGATCGGTCCGGTCAGCTTTTGAATGTGGCCTCGCTTTCCGCAGCGCAGCGGATCGAGGCGATCTTGATATGGTCGGCTTTGCCGGGTGCGAGCCGTCATCATTGGGGGACCGACTTAGACGTTTACGATGCGGCCGCTTTACATGATCGTGCACGCCTACAACTGATCCCGGAGGAATATGGTGGAGCAGGGCCATTTGCGGCGCTCACCGCCTGGCTCGATCAGCACATGCATCGGTTCGGATTTTTTAGACCTTATGTCGAAGCGGGCAGAGCAGGTGCTTCGATCGGCGTCAGTCCTGAGCCTTGGCATCTGAGTTTCGCGCCGCTCTCGACCCTTTTTTTAGATCAGCTGACGCCCACCCTATTGTCACGTGCCGTCCAGTCCTCTTCGATCGAAGGTCAGGAACTGCTGTTATCTCGCATTGACGAATTACATCAGCAGTTCGTCATGCAGGTGGCGGCGCCCAGCCCTGCATCACTCGCGGTGGAATTCAGCGATCACGGGCGTATGGTCTGAGGGGCGCTCGGCACGCCGTGGCTCGCGATCGATACGTGAGGCGATGCAGCGTTTGGCGAGATCGGTCGTTGCCAAAATGAGATCGATCCGTAACCCGTGATTACGACGAAACGCCGCAGCACGGTAATCCCACCAACTAAAAGATTTGTCGGACTGATCGAACTGTCGGAAGACGTCGACGAGACCCGTATCCAGTAATCGGCGATAAGCCGCCCGTTCCGGTTCGCTCACATGAACGCTGCCCACCCAAGCCGCCGGGTCGTGAACATCGCGGTCCTCGGGGGCGATGTTGAAGTCACCGAGTACGACAACGTCGCGATTTTTGAGTAGCGATCCGCGTAACCAGGCTTCAAGTGCCTCGAGCCAGCGGAGCTTATAGGCGTACTTTTCTGAGCCGGGCTCCTGACCGTTCGGCACGTAAAGATCGAGGATCAACAGCCCGTCTGTCTCAGCGGCAAGCACTCGACGTTGTTCGTCGTCGAACCCGGGAATATCGGCCGCGATCTTTTTCACCGGCTTTCGCGAGAGAATCGCGACGCCGTTGTAGGTTTTTTGTCCGCTGTAAACCACCTCATAGCCGAGGTCCGATATTTCTCGGACAGGAAAATCCGCGTCGGGCAGTTTGGTCTCTTGTAGCGCGACGATGTCCGGTTTAGTTGCCGCAAGCCACTCGGCAAGCTGCGGTAGTCGAACCCTGAGCGAGTTGACGTTCCAGGTGGCGATCGTGGTCGTGGTCATGACGCTAGGGTAAAGCATCCCACGGCAAGAGATCGGATCGCCGTGTACGATTCAGCCATGAACACCCGAAACTTCGATCTGGTCGTCATCGGCGGGGGTAGCGGCGGACTCGCCTGCGCCCAACGGGCGACTGAATACGGGGCCAAAGTGGCGCTGATCGAGTCCTCCCGACTGGGCGGTACGTGCGTCAATGTTGGCTGTGTACCCAAGAAGGTGATGTGGAATGCGGCGCAAATCGCTCATGCCGCTCACGATGCCGTGCACTACGGCTTTGATCTCGAAGTCGGTGGCCACGACTGGCGCGCACTGCGCGAGGCGCGAGAGGCGTATATCCATCGACTGAACGGTATCTACGAGCGCAACCTCGCCAATAAAAAAATCGAGTTCGTCAAAGGTCGGGGTCGCTTCTCCGGCGTGGGCGAGGTCCGTGTCGGCGACGAGATGTTCGAAGCCCCCCATGTCGTCATCGCGACGGGAGGCCGGCCATCGATACCCGCGATTCCGGGCGCCGAATTCGGGATTACTTCGGACGGATTCTTTGCGCTCGAAGAGAGGCCCGGTCGGGTCGCTGTCGTCGGTAGCGGATACATCGCCGTCGAACTGGCAGGCGTGTTCGCTGCGCTCGGGAGTGATGTGTCACTCGTCATTCGTCACGAGCGGGTGCTCAGGCATTTCGACACCATGTTGGGCGACACCCTCCTAAAAATCATGCGTGACGAAGGCATCACGATCGAAACGAATGCGACGCCACGTGCGCTCGAGCGTGATGCTGACGGCAGCCTTCGCTTGCTGACAGCCGACGCTCGAATGCTCGGTGCCTTCGATTGTGTGGTCTGGGCGATCGGGCGTGAGCCGATGGTCGAAGGCATCGGTCTCGATCGTGCGGGCGTCAGACTGGACGAGTCCGGGCATATCGCCGTTGACCAATTTCAGCAGACCAATGTCGACGGCACTTATGCCATCGGTGATGTCACCGGTCGAGCATTGCTCACGCCGGTTGCGATTGCGGCAGGACGCCGCTTATCGGATCGAGTGTTCGGCGGAATGACGGAGCGTCATCTCGATTATTCGAATATTCCGACGGTGGTGTTCAGTCATCCGCCCATCGGTACGGTGGGGCTCTCCGAACAGGAGGCCCGCGATCGTTACGGCGCCGAGTCTTTGAAGATCTACACCTCGGGGTTCGTCCCGATGTACCACGCACTCACGACGCGCAAGCCGCGTGCGGAGATGAAACTCGTGACGGTCGGTCCGGAGCAGCGGGTCGTCGGTTGTCATGTCATCGGCGCTGGAGCCGACGAGATGCTTCAAGGCTTTGCCGTTGCAGTAAAAATGGGGGCAACCAAGCGGGACTTCGACGACACCATCGCGATTCATCCGACGAGCGCTGAGGAGTTCGTCACGATGCGTTGAGGGGCTGCACCTCGCCGAGCAGCAGGCGACGCAGATACTCCGGCGCGACGAGATGGCAGTACCGTGTGCCCCTGAATTGAGGGGGCGCAGACAGATATCGCGGGTCCAGCCAATCGTTACGCATGGCTTTCGACTGCAGCCTAAGATTTCCCGATTCGTCGATTTTCGCCATCGCGTAAGGCGCAAGCCAAACAGGGCCCATCGTCGTGACGATATCGGCATCCATCAAAACATTTTTGCCGCCGCCGAAGCGCACGCGTCGGCGCTCTGCGACCGTCATCGAGTCGAGCACTCGCTGCAAGGTGAGGGCGTTCACGCCGCTACAGCCGATGTCAGCGCCTGCTGCACCCTCGCCGTACTCGCTGACGAGATGATCAGCCGTTTTCATTTTGCAGGACACCATCATCGGTGCAGCCATCGCCGTGGTGCTCTCGGGCCAGACGTACTGAGTGGTGACGAGCGGGCGGGCAACGGGCTTGGACTTCGTGAAGGCCCCGAGATCGGTATGAATCTCATTCTGAGCTCGAATCTTAGATCCGACGATTGCGGATTGAGCGTCGACGCAAAAGTCATCGTTCGTCACAGCGTTTTTGACTGCTGCGACGGGCGTCGAGGAGCAGCCTGAAACCAGTAGGATGACGGCCAAAGCGGATGAGAGAGACTTCGGACCCATACTCGCACCTCCGTTGTCCGCAAGGTACACGCTTTCGACGCTCAAGGTTGACTTGCCTGGCGACGCCGACCGAAATCGACACGTGCAACACGCGACGACACATCAAAAGACGGCTCCCGGCAGGGCTGCCGTGCTGCTGGCGACACTCCTGATGTTCGTCGGTTGTGCTCGCGGACCGACGCCACTCCCACCGGAAGCCCTGCAGATACGGATCAACCTGCTGTGTACCACCTGTGATGACTTCCTCCGTTGTGAGCTTTCTGACTCGGAGAGAGGAGGACAGGACTACCGTCTCTACCGTCTTCGAGAAAAAAGTTTTTGGGCACAGATCGCCACGATCTGGGACTATCTCGTTCAGTTGGTGCGCCGAAAGACGACGGATACCCGACCCCTCACGATCTACGAGAACAGAGGGGCGATCCGCCAAGTCTTGAATACGGAGGGTCGCGCTCAAGTCGATGCGGCGGCAGGACTCATTCGGCTGCCAGACGCTTCGATCGACATGCGTAACGGCGACTGGCGGACACTCGATGGCACGGTACAGGGGCAGTGCCGCACCTTGCCGCGCCGTGAGGGCTATGCATGGGTTCGCTCGATGCTGGGGCGCGATCTGCCTACCGGAAGTTCGCCATGAGCAGGCCCGGACGATTAGGCGCGGGGCGAATCGCCTTACTGGCCCTCAGGTATCTACTTGCCGTGTTTTTTTTGGGGGCGGCGATCAATAAATGGCGTCAGGAATACATCACGACCGATCGTCTCTCGCAGATCTTCATGCAGCGACTCGAAGAAATCGATCCCGAGTCCTTCGGAGCGTGGTTTATCGAAAACATCGGGCTTCCTTACTACCAACCGCTCGCTTGGCTCGTATGTTGGGGTGAGACCTTCATTGCCGCAGGTTTGCTGCTCGGCTTCATGACCCGCAGTGCGGCCGTCGGGGCGATGCTTATGATGTTCGCGTTTGCCATTGGCGGTTACTATGACGCCTCGCTGATCGTACTCGGGCTGATGTTCCTTCCGTTCGTGATCTGGCCTACCGGTCAATGGCATGGTCTCGACGCAAAAATGCACGCCCGCTATCCCTCTTTTTGGATATTTCGTTGACCTCGGAGATTTCAAATGAGTGACCCATCTACGGGTGTCAAATTCGGCCCGGTTCGTTTGATGCCGGGAGTCACCCGAGGTCATGTCGCCGCTTATCTTTGGGCGGCCTTCGTCAGCATCGGCATTTTCACGTATGCGACGACCCTGCAACCGTACTTACTCGAAGTGAACATCGGAGTCCCGGTCGATCAGCGCGGTGTCGTATCCGGCAATCTGCAGTTCTGGCAGGAAATCATCACGCTGATGTGCGTCGGACTCTTTGGTGCCTGGTCTGATCGAGTTGGCCGGCGAGTCGTCTACATCACCGGTTTTCTGATCACGGCGCTCGCCTATGCGGCGTATCCGTTTGCAAACGATGTCGGTCAATTATTGATCTATCGTCTCATCTACGCCGTCGGCATCGCAGCGCTCGGTGGCATGTTGGCGACAGTTCTCGCCGACTATCCCGTCGATGCCGATCGAGGCAAGCTCACGGGAATCTCTTTCTTTCTGAATGCCGTGGGCGCATTGCTGTTCTTCGCGGTGCTCACGCGGCTTCCGTCGATGTACCAGGGGTTCGGCGCAACGGAGACCGAAGCCGGACGATTCGCTTACCTCACGATTTCAGCGGTATGCGTCGTCAGCGCCCTCATCATGCTCGGATTAAAGCCTGGACGACCCGATCAGGTCGCTGAGCGATTGCCGATCCGGACGTTGCTCACCCAGGGCATCACCGCGGGCCGTCAACCTCGGATCGCCTTGGCCTATGCCGCCTCGTTTGCGGCGCGTGCGGATCTCGTTATCGTCGCGCTGTTTCTCTCCTTGTGGGTTCAGACCGCAGCCATCGCGGACGGCGCGACGGCAGCCGAGGCGTCTTCGCGCCAGGGCGCGCTATTCGGAATCGTTCAGGGGTCGGCCATGCTCTGGGCGCCCCTCTTTGGTTGGATGGCTGACAAGGTGAATCGCGTCACGCTCGTCATCATCGCGACCGCGCTTTCGGTTGTGGGTTACGGCTGGATGGGGTTCACGCCTGATCCCGCGATGGGCGGCGCCGCCTTTGGCGCAGCCGCAATGCTCGGCATCGGACAGGCGAGCGGGATCCTCGCGTCTCAGGTGCTCATTGCTCAAGAAGCGCCGAGTGCCATTCGCGGTGCTGTCATCGGCATGGTGGGTTTCTTTGGTGCGCTCGGAATTTTGGCGATATCCAAAATCGGCGGCTATACCTTCGACGAATGGCGACCTGGCTCGCCCTTCATCATCATGGCAGGCGCCAACATACTGCTTCTGTTGTTTGCTATCTGGGTGCGTGCGCGCCGCTAAATCGGCTCCGCGAGAAAAGCACGGCACCTAGCACCAGCGACGTGGCAGCGGCGACGAACGGCGCGCCCGGAAACTGCATCTGCTCCATCGAAAAGCTGAATAGATGCGTCATGGTGAACGGCGTGACGAGCGCCGTGAAACTGACGATGCCCGCGATCGCGCCCTGCAACTCGCCCTGCGCGTTGGCTGGAACCTGACGTGACAGGATCGCGCGAATGGAAGGCATCGTGAGTCCGATCAGACATGCCACCGGGACGCTCGCAAACAGCATCCAAGGTTCCGTCGAGAGGGCGTAACCCATGAATCCGACTGAACCCGCCGAAAGTCCGATCAGCGCCGAGCGAAATTCGCCGAGTTTTCGGGTGAAGATTCCGACGAGGCCGCCTTGCACGACGGCTGTACCGAGGCCGAGCACAGCCAAAGAAATACCCATCTCACGCTCGCCCCAACCGAACTTTGCCATGGTCATCCAGGTCCAGGTCGAGGGGAGCGTGTCATGGCCGATCTGATACATGAACAGCACGAACAGCAGTAACGCGGCACCGGGTATGGCGCGCATCGATTTGATCGCACCAAGCACGTTCGCCCGGCGGGCCGAGAACGCGCGCCGCTGACTTTCGGGTAAAGTTTCTTTGAGCACGACCACTGCGATCAGAAAGTTGATCGCCGTGAAGACTGCGGCAGCGAAGAAGGGCACGCGCGGACCGAAGCCGCCGAGCAGCCCGCCAACGACCGGGCCTACGATGAAGCCCATTCCCCAAGCCGCGCCATTCAAGCCGAAATACTTGGCGCGTTGATCTGGCGGAATGATGTCGGCAACGACCGCATTGGCGGTGGAAAACGTCGCGCCGGCGATACCGGCGATGATTCGGCCGACGAACAGCCACGCAAGCGAGGGCGCAAGACCCATCAGTACGTAATCGACCGAGAGCGCGGCAAGCGATGCCAGGAGGATCGGCTTTCTGCCGTAACGATCGCTGAGATTGCCTAGGATGGGGGAGAAGATGAACTGCATCGACGCATAGGCCAACGTGAGCCAGCCCGCGATGGGCGCCGCATCAGCGAGTGAAGCGCCCGACAACTGCATGACCAGTTGGGGCGCGACGGGAATGATGATGCCGATACCCATCGAGTCGATGAACAACGCCATCGCGACGATGGGCAGCATGCGCCGCCTGGGATCGGAACTCACGACCAACCGGCCCCGCGGGAAGCGCGATAGCGCTGCACCATCTCGAGCGCTGATCGCTCTGAGGGCGGAAGCGTCACATCGCTCTGCGCAATCGGCGTCGTCCGTTCACCCCATCGCAGAAGATGAGCGCAGAAGGTGAGCCCACCGCCGAAAGCGGGCATGAGCAGTAAGGCGCCCGGCTGTACTCTGCCGTCTTCGATGGCTTCGCACAGCGCGACCGGCACGGTGGCGGCCGACATATTGCCGTATCGGCTGACACTGACATAAACCCGATCCATGGGCACGCCAGCTCGTTTGGCCACTGCTTCGATGATGCGCAGATTGGCTTGATGGGGAACGACGAGGTTCACGTCGTCCGCAGAGAACCCGGCACGCTTCAAGACATCTTCGCTCGCGAGACCCATGCCGTTGACGGCCTTTTTGAAAATTTCCTGTCCTTCGAATTGCCACTCCGTTGATCCGAGCAGTCTGCCCTGATGAACGTACGCGCCACCGATACCGTGGATGCGCAAGATCTCCCGCGACTCACCATAACAACCGAGTTTTTCGAGCAGCAGACCCTCATCTTTTTCGGTGGCCTGCAAGACGACGGCGGCACATCCATCGCCGAAGAGCACCGATACGTTGCGATCGTTCCAATCCATGTAGGGAGAGATGAGTTCGCCGCCGACCACGAGTGCATTACGTACGACGCCACTTTTGATCATCGCCGCTGCAGTCGATAGGCCGTAGAGAAAACTGGTGCACGCCGTGTTGACATCCATGGCGCCGCAACCATCGGCGCCCAGCCGACGTTGTAATCCGGAAGCCATATTGGGACATTGATCGTCGTGCGTGGTGGTCCCGAAGACGATGAGGTCGAGGTCCTTACCCTCGAGCCCCGCGCAGGCGAGTGCTCGGGCCGCGGCGACGTGAGCCATGTCACCCAGGGACACGTGCGAAACTCGGCGCTCCTGAATTCCGGTTCGAGTGGTGATCCACTCGTCCGTCGTCTCCAGAAACGTCGCGATGTCGGCGTTGGTCAGTACGGCCGGTGGCAAGCACTTGCCCCAGCCCGTTATCGTGGCATTCAGCATAAGTCCCCCGAGAGCGAGAGGATACGCCGGTTTGCGGATTCCGTCAGTTGGCCGCGAAAAGCGAAGTTTGGTGATTTGCAAAGAGCGGACGCTATCGTCTAGCCAAAGCTTAAAGACGGGGGGTTTTGATCATGTGGATGCCGCCGCTGGAAGACGCTTGGCAAGGCAAGGTGCAGTTTTACGAACTCGTGTTCGGCACATGGACGGCCTACGCTTTCCTGGTGATGCTCTGGCAGCGTGTGCTCAAGGAGCCCCTCGACGAATGGCGTTATGTGCTCCTCACGTTTTTCGGCGCTGGCGCTTTTTGGATTAACCACTACTTTCAGCAATCTCCGGCTTGGCTATTGCTGATCAACCTTTACACAGTGTTTTTCCTGACGGCGTGGTGGACGATCGCCATCAAAGGACGCCCGCGCTCAGGTCGTTGGAAGCTCGGAGCGATGGTCGGGGCCGTCGTCTATACGGTGGTGTTCATCCTGTTCGAACAGCTTGCGCGCTACGGCGTCGAGAATTGGGGCATGCACGAGTTCTGCTGGATGACGCTGTCGTTCTTCGGTTTCTGGTGGCTGATCGTTTGGCGCTCACGCTCGACCGTACGACCAAAACCGGCGAAGGAAGATCTCTACCCGAAGCCGGAGTGGCGAGGTGCTGGCGGAAATCTTTGAGCGCTTGACTTAAGTCAAGTCGACGTCAGCACTTCGAGCGATACGCGTTCTGCCGACTCGAAGGCGCCCTCCATGCCACGACTGCCGACGGCCGTGTGTTCTCCGCAGAAGAAGAGCCGCTTGTGAGGTTTGGCGATCGAAGCCCGCAGTTCGCGCACTTGTCCGGGTTGGAATATGGCCCAGTCACCGGCCGAGAACGGATCGGTCGTCCAGGAATGGACTGCTGCGACACGCAGTAGACCCTTTGAGGCGGGCCGCAGGCGCTCGAACTCGGAAACGATGAGACGTGAGCTTTCTTCGGGGCCGAGTCGGTCGAGATATTGCGCGTTCAGTCCGCGGGCCCAAACCGTGAGACTCGTGACCTCATCGTCGGTTTTTCCGAATCGCTGAGCGAGCACCATCCCGAGCGGTCCGTCGGTCCACATCGAAGGCGAGAGTCCGTCATCGAGCCAAAAAGGGCGCTTCGCGATCAGATGATATTGCGTGATCGGGATGTAGCCGAGCGACTGGATCGCCTTGTACTGCAGCGGTTCCGGCAGCGGATCGATGGCGACATGCCGCAGCGTCGAAAAGGGCATCGAGCAGACCACCGATTTCGCCTTGAAGCTTCGCCCGTCGCTACAGGTGACTTTTGCGCCTGTATTGGTGACCTCGATCGCGCTGACCCGCTGGTTGAGCAGCAGGTCACCCTTGAGTTTTTTGGCCATGGCGATCGGCAGGTTCTGATTGCCCCCTTTGAACGCGCCGATCAGAACGCCGGGGGGTACGCCGGCCGCGGGAACGCCCGTGGAGACATTCGATGCACCGGTCCGTGAGAATGCGGTGACCGCTCCGCGATTGACCGCCATCCAGTGATCGGCGAAGGCCTGCTGCAACAAAGAAACGTCACGAGCCGTAGTGCCATAGGCGATGTTCGTATCGAAGCCGAGACGGATCATGTCGTCCGTCGCGCCATGGGCACTCAAGAAATCATGTACCGAGATGTCGTGTGCGGCATTCTTCGGGTCGAACCAATTTCCGAGATCTTTGAAGGGCATGTGCTGCCGGAACATGGCATCGCCCCAGGACCATGGCGGCAGTTTGCGAAGTTCGCCTGCAAAAGGATTCTTGGGATGCATGGGCCAATCTTTAAGTGCGATCCGCTCACGACCGATGAAAAGCTCCTGTCCACTACGATTGGCAAAGAGACGAGGCGCGAGGTTGACGACCTCGATCTTGTGTTTTTCGGCCGCGGCGATGCAGCGTCCATAGGCGTTGGCGATGGTGTTGCCGCCGACCTCCGGATGACCGGGCAGATCGAAGAGGGTGTATACGCGACCACCGACCCGATCTCGTCCCTCGAGTACGAGCACCGAGAGTCCGTTTTCATCGAGGCTCAGAGCAGCTTCGAGTCCCGAAAGACCGGCACCGATGACGATGACATCCGGTTCCTTGAGCCCGGAAGCATAGGTACGACTCGCGAGTCCTGCGACCGCCGTAGATACCGCAGTCGAAACGACGAATTCCCGACGATTCATGGTCATGCGAGATCTCCCGTATGCCTTAACGCATTCGACAGATGAGCAGTCGTGGCTCAGTGATGGACCCGATGTAAAGACGATTTCCGAACGCAGCGCCCACACTGCCTGCCGAGATCAAAGATCCATCGTCAACCAAGATAGGCGTCGTTTCACCGGAAGCATGCCGGAGAATGGTCGTCGGCGCATAATGCGAGGCGTCACCGAAATGACGAATCAAGTCGAGGAGCTTAGCGTGTACGGCAATCCACAGCGCGCCATCGGCATCGACGTTGATGTTGTCTGGCGAGCCATCGAGACTGAGGTGTTGTCTGAATGAGAGGGCGCCCGTGAGCGGATTCCGCGTATACACCGAGACTCGTTTTCCGAGAGTTTCAGCAACGTAGGCGGTCAGTCCGTCAGGAGCGAGACCCATACCGACGGCACTTTTGAGCCCATCGGCCGCGACACGCATCGAGTCGCCATCAAAATAAACCACGGTGGACATGCCGACGCGGAATAGGGACTCCGCCATACGTCGTAGGCCAGAGCCACCTTTGTCGTTGGCGACATAAAACTGTTGGGGTCCGACTGCGACGATGGCGTTGGGAGAGACGAGCAGCGGATCTCGAACGGAGCCGATGTGAGCGAATCGGTTATCTGCATCCTGTTCGAAAATTTCGATGACATGCTCCTCGCCCTCAGGGTGGCTGATCACGAAGAGTCGCTGCTTGCCATCACCCATCCGGTAGAGAGACATCCCGTGTGGCCGAAACCCGGCTGGCGCAGAGGAGAGCGCCGGATCGACGCGAAGAGGATCCGACACGAGATCGACTTGCAGCACGGTGCCCTCGACTGCCTTGCCCTCAACGAGACCTCGACGATCGAGCGAAGAGAGATACGCAATGCTCCGGTTGCGATCGATCTGGATATCTTCGGCGCTCGCATTCAAGGCGAGAGCAGAGCATGCCCCCGACGATCGGGGTTGGAGATCCCGGAACTGCCCGCCGAAGGACAT